>CAMDGQ010000033.1 GCA_945897955.1 Tepidiphilus sp. J10
CGTAGTAATTGTGGCCTTCCGGATGCAGCAGGCGGACGGTGTTGTGGGCGCGCTGAATGACGACGCGATCGCCAATCTGCAAATCGGCATGGCGTTGACCATCGAAGTGAACGCGGCCGTCATCGGCATGGATCAGGTTGATTTCTATCTCGGAGCGGCTGTTCACCGCAATCGGCCGCGCCGAAAGGGTGTGCGGACAGATCGGCACCATCACTACCGCTTCCAGCGTCGGATGCAGAATCGGCCCGCCGGAAGACAGTGCATACGCGGTTGAACCGGTCGGTGAAGCCACCACCAGACCGTCGGCGCGCTGGCTGTAGACAAACTGGTTGTCGATGTAGACCTCGAATTCGATCAGCCGCCCGGTGGAACTCTTGCTCACCACAACGTCATTGAACGCATACGAGGCGATCAGCACATCCTCGTAACGCTCCACGCTGGCCTCCAGCATGATGCGTTCTTCTGCAACATACTGGCCGGAAAGCATCTCCTCCAGGGTCGAAAACATGGTGTCGATCGACACATCGGCGAGAAACCCGAGCCGTCCCTGGTTGATACCGATCAGCGGTACGCGTTGATCGACCAGCGTGCGCGCAATGTTCAGCAGGGTGCCGTCGCCGCCCATGACAATGGCCAGATCGACCACCGCACCGATGTCGTTCAGCGTCGCCACCTCGAAATCACGAATCTCGCAGACATCGGCGGTATGCGCGGTGATCATCACCTGATGCCCGCGACGGCGCAGAAAATCGGCCAGACGCAGCAATGAAGTGGAACATCCCGGGCTGTTGAATTTGCCCACCAGGGCGATTGTCTTGAAATCAGCATTCATGGCGCGAAATTATAGCCATCCCGTTATCATCTCCCGCCATGCTTAATGATCGCGCCCGCATCCTGCTCAAGTTTCTGGTTGAGCGCTACATCGAAGATGGCCAGCCGGTCGGCTCGCGCACATTGTCCAAGCACTCCGGCCTCAACCTGTCGTCCGCGTCGATCCGCAACATCATGTCCGACCTGGAGGAAGGCGGTTACATCATCAGCCCGCATACTTCGGCAGGCCGCGTGCCGACGCCGCGCGGCTACCGTTTGTTCGTCGATACGCTGCTTACCGTGAAACCTCTGGCGCAAGGCGAAGTGCGCCAGATCGAAGCCACCCTGTCGCCACACGATCCGCAACGTCTGGTCAGCGCCGCTTCGCATCTGCTGGCCGAGTTGACCGCCTATGCCGGTGTCGTACTGATACCGAAGCGGCGCAATCAGGGTCTGCGCCAGATCGAATTCCTCAGCCTGTCCGAAAAGCGGATTCTGCTGATCATGGTCACCGCCGACGGCGAAGTGCAGAACCGGGTGATTGTCACGGATCGCAACTACGACCCGAATCAACTGGTGCGCGCGGCCAATTATTACAACCAGCATTTCGCCGGCTATTCGTTCGAACAGGTGCAGCCGCGCCTGGCCAACGAACTGGTCGAGTTGAAGTCCGACATCAGCCGCCTGATGGAAATGGTGGTGGCCGCAGGTACCGATGCATTCAGCGATGTCGGCAAGGAATATGTCCTGTCTGGCGAACACAACCTGATCAACGCACCTGAACTGACTTCCAACATGTCGCGTTTACGCGAACTGTTCGGCCTGTTCGAACAGAAAACCGAGTTGATGCAACTGCTTGATGTCGGCCATGCCGCCAATGGCGTGCAGTTGTTCATCGGCGCCGAATCCGGTGTCGCCAGTCTTGACGAATGCAGCGTCATCGCTGCGCCCTATGAGGCCAATGGCGAAGTGGTCGGCACGCTCGGCGTTATCGGTCCGACCAGAATGGCCTACGAGCGGGTCATTCCCATTGTCGATATCACCGCCAGACTTCTGTCCAACGCACTGTCCTATCACTGAGCTTTTCATGCCCTTCTACCAGCCCGAACCTCCCTACAGCCACGGTCAGGCAGCCCAAGTCGGCATCCTGCTGATCAATCTGGGGACGCCGGAAGCACCCACTGCGCGCGCCTTGCGCCCCTATCTGAAACAGTTTCTGTGGGACCGCCGTGTCGTCGAAATTCCACGCCCGATCTGGTGGTTGATCCTGAACGGCATCATCCTGAACACGCGCCCAGGGAAATCTGCCGAAAAATACGCCTCGATCTGGCGGCCCGAGGGTTCTCCGCTGAAGCATTTCACCGCCCGCCAGGCCGAACTGCTGCGGGCTGAACTGGCCCGGCGCAGCCCGCAACCGGTCATGGTGGAGTACGCCATGCGCTATGGCCAACCTTCTGTCGAAACAAGAATTCAGGCCATGAAAGCGCAAGGCGTCGATCGCATTCTGGTGCTGCCTCTGTATCCGCAATACGCCGCCAGCAGCACCGGCTCAGCGCTTGATGCGGTCTGGCAAAGTCTGCTGCATCAGCGCAATCCGCCGGAGGTACGCGCGCTGAAACATTTCCATGCCGATGCCGGTTACATCAACGCACTCAAGCAAAGCGTACAAACCTTCTGGGCCGAACATGGCCAGCCCGATGTGCTGGTGATGAGCTTTCATGGTATTCCGCGCCGCTCGCTCGACCTGGGCGACCCTTACCATTGCGAGTGTCTGCGCAGCGGTCGTCTGCTGGCTGAAGCGCTGAATCTGGCGCCGGAGCAGTACCGGATCAGTTTCCAGTCGCGCTTCGGCCGCGCCGAATGGCTCAAACCCTACACCACCGCCACGCTGGAAGAACTCGGTCACAAGAAAACCCGTCGTGTCGATGTCATCTGTCCAGGCTTCATTGCCGACTGCCTTGAGACGCTGGAAGAAATCGCGCTCGAAGGCAAAACCGATTTCCTCAAGGCGGGGGGGGGAGAGTACCGCTACATCCCGGCGCTGAACGATCGCCCCACCTGGATCAGCGCGCTCGCCGATCTTGCCGTTAAACAAATGTCGGGTTGGCTACCCGAGACATGGGATGCCGAAACGGACGAACAGGCCAGGGCGCAACAACGTCAACATGCGATGGCGCTAGGCGCAAAGAACTAGCCCGGATGTTTCATAAACTTGTGACTGCATCGAGAAGCGCTTTTCGCGTCGTATGCAGGGCTGGAACCTCGGTCAAGGGCGGGCTTTGGCGAGCATGAGTAATCCCGCACCCGACACCAAAAGCGGATTGAATTCGGCAGGGTGCATGCAAGTAAGCACTAGGTAAAAAATACCAGCCCGGAAATGCCGAAATACCCGCCAAGGCCCGCCAATATTAGAGTTCGCTTGTTGACGCGGGTAAAAGCGACATGACAGCATCCAGCCCTGCTTTGATCCTGGTCAATTCTGTCAAGACCGCTTGTACGCTCCAGGGTTTTAGCTCCGTTCGAAGGACGGTTAACCGTCTTTTTTGTCCCAACCTGGAGGAAGACATGAAGAAATCCCTCGCAATTACCCTGCTCCTGGCGGGTACTCTGGGCGCGGTATCCGCTCAAGCAATCGACACCAAGGCTCGTTTCATGGCCGCAAACTGCGCCTACTGCCACGGCCCTGAAGGCAAGAGCCGCGGCGCCATTCCCAGCCTGGCCGGTCTTGAGCAGAAATATTTCGTCGAGCAGATGAAAGCTTTCCGTGATGGCTCGCGCCCGGCTACTGTCATGCAAAAACACGCCATGGGTTACACCGACGCCGAGTTCGAGCAGTTGGGTGCCTGGTTCTCTGCCATCAAGTAAACAAATACTGGAGATACATCATGGCATTTGATCGCCGCGAATTTCTGAAGATTTCCGCCGGTGTTACCGGCGCAGCATCGCTGGGCGCCCTTTCAGGCTGCGCCTCCGGCCCCGCCACGGGTGGCGCTCCCTACAAAGTTGTTGTCGTGGGAGCCGGTTTTGGTGGCGCCACCTTCGCCCGCTACCTGAAGATGTGGGAACCGAAGATCGAAATCACCATCATCGAGCCGAACGCGAATTTCGTTTCCTGCCCGACCTCCAACGAAGTTTTGGCTGGTCTAAACAAGCTGGAAGACATTACCTTCACTTATGACCACCTGAAGAAGTCGGTTGATAACTGGGTGCAGGACACCGTCACCAGCATCGACACAGTTGGCCGCAATGTAAAAACCGCGGGCGGCAAGAGCATCGCCTATGACCGGCTGGTCCTTGCCGGCGGCATTGAGCTGATGTTCGACAAGGTCGAGGGGTATAACGCCGAAGCCCAGCAGACCATCATGCATGCCTGGAAAGCAGGTCCGCAGACCGCCACATTGCGCAAGCAACTGGAAGCCATGCCCGACGGCGGCGTCTTCGTCATGTCGGTACCGATGGCGCCCTACCGCTGCCCGCCCGGCCCTTACGAGCGCGCTTGCCAGGTCGCCACTTACCTCAAGCAGGCCAAGCCCAAGTCCAAGATCATCATTCTTGACGGCAATCCGGACATCGCTTCCAAGAAGCCGCTGTTCCTGGCAGCCTGGACCAAGCATTACGGCTACGGCACCGACAACAGCATGATCGAATACCGTCCCAACAACATGCCGCGCTCGGTTGACCCGGTCAAGATGATGGTCGGTACCGAATTTGACGATGTGAAGGGCGATGTGATCAACGTGGTGCCGCCGATGCGCGCTGCGACGATCTGCGAAATGGCAGGCGTCCGCAACGACTCATCCAACACATGGTGTCCGATCGATTACCGCACCTTTGAATCCCTGACAGTGAAGAACGTCCATATCCTGGGTGATTCGACGCTGACCAACTTCCCGAAATCGGGCTCGGTAGCCAACAACACCGGCAAGATGTGTGCCGCCGCGATCGTGGAAATGTTCAATGGTCGCGAGCCCGACTCCGCACCGGTAGTGACCAATACCTGTTACTCGGCCGTCTCCGAAACCACAGCGATTCACGTCGCCACGGTATTCCGCTATGCGGCCGCGAAGACGGGTCCGGATGGCAAGGTCACACCGGCCTCGATGGTTGCCCAGAAGGGGGGCGGCATTTCCAAGGAAGAAAGCGAACTCGAATTCGCTTATATGGAATCGTGGGCCAAGAACGTTTGGGCCGACACACTTGGTCTGCCCGGCTGATATCGAGCCGACCAGAAAAAAGGAGGGGGTGACCCCTCCTTTTTTTACGCCCGTCGCTTTCGCAACAATCAGATATGCAGGATCTGTCCTTCCATCAGCGCATTTGCCAACTTGCCATTCGCCGCCAGTTCGCCACCCAGCTCGGTCATGATGGACGCCTCGGCGCCAGGTTTGAGGTGAGTGATCCACACCTCGGGACCGGCTTTCAGGCCGGCCAGATCGGCTGCCAACTCGGCCGTATGGTAGTGCCGTGAAGCATGCGCGAGTTCACGTTGTTCGTTGGCGAAGGAACACTCCACCACCAGATGCAGCAGATCAGGAATCAATCCGGCCAACGCCCAGAGGGCTGGATGGCTGTTGGTATCGCCGGAAAACAGCAGACTGCCTTCCGTCCCACGCAAATGGAAGCCGCATGCCGGCACGACGTGATGGGCGGGAATGGGCGTGATTTCCCTGATTGCACCCGTTGAATCGGGCAGATGGCGGGTCTGCCCAAGCGCGATCGGTGCATAGCGCATGAAAGGTTCTTCCTGCGAGGGAATACGCGAAAAGTCGGGCCAGATTCGCCAATTGAACAGATGATCCTTGAGGATTTCGAGGACTTCAGGCATCGCATGCACAATCAATGGCCCTTCGCGCTCGCCGGCAACGCTGTCCAGCAGCAAGGGCAGGCTCAGGATGTGATCAAGATGGCTGTGGGTAATGAAAACATGGTCGATCCGTGCCAGAGCTGCACGCGTCAGCCGAGATACGCCACTGCCGGCATCCAGCAGGATGTCATCGTCGATCAGGAATGATGTCGTATGGCGGCCATCACCGATGCCGCCGGAACAACCTAGAACTTGAACTTGCATGCGTCGGGCGGTGGATTACTTTGTTGTAAAAGTGAATACGCCATCCCAGTCTGCCGGCGGCGGGCTCTCACGGAAATGCGCGATGCGATCGAGATAAACCTCGTACAACTTGCTCGGATGGCGCTTGTTCGCTTTACGCAGGATGTCTTCGGCAACATCGAAGTCATACAACAGGAAAGCCGCGCAGGCCTGTTCGAAATCCTGTTTGCGCTTGATCGCGGCAATATCGACCTGATCCTTCATACCCAGCGGCTCATAGATCGTCACCGGATGTGCCTTGCCCTTGACGCGTACGACATCAACCTTCATGAACTCGATATCCGGGCAATGCGCAACCGCTTCTTCGCCGACCAGAATGCCCAGACCATATTGCTTGGTCAGTCCTTCCAGACGTGAAGCCAGATTCACCGCATCTGCCATCACGGTGTAAGCCATGCGGAACTCGGAGCCCATGTTGCCGACATTCATCTTGCCCGAATTGACGCCAATGCCGATCTTGATTTCCGGCCAGCCCTTCTGCTTCATCAACGGGTTGAGCTCATCCAGATCACGTTGCATCTGCATCGCGGCCTGAATCGCGTCGCTGGCATGATTGGTGTCAATCAACGGCGCTCCCCAGAAGGCCATGATCGCATCGCCGATATATTTGTCGATGGTGCCCCGGCGTTGCTGCACGATGCGGGTCATCGACGAAAGGTAGAAGTTGAGCATCTCGGCCAGCGATGAGGCCGACAAGCCCTCGGAAATGCTGGTGAAATCGCGAATATCCGAGAACAGCACGCTCATGTCTCGCGACTCGCCCTTCAGGTTGTAGCGGTCCGGGTCGCGGCTCATTTCCTCGACCAGTTCCTTCGGCACATACTGGCCGAACAATTTGGTGATCTGGCCCTTGGCGCGCGTCTCGACAAAGAAACCATACGACATGTTGACCACGAACATCCCCAGCACGGTGATCAGCGGCGCGCCGAGCGGAAAATCCATATTCAGCGCATTCCACGCCCAGACATCGAGCGCGATCACCAGAATCAGGAAAGCGAGTGTGGAGGTTGCAGCGATCAGGGGCGTGGTCATTGGTAACAGGATGCCAATCAGCAAACCGAGCACGACCACGCTGGCCACGGTCAGCATGGTGACCTGGCGAGGTTTCCATTTCAGGTTCTGATCGAGAATCCCGGAAAGCAGAGAAGCGTGAATCTCGACCCCCGGGAATACCTCGCTGACGGGGGTAACGCGGATATCGGCCAGTCCCGGCGCAGTGGTGCCGACCAGAACGATGCGTCCTTCAAGCTGGCTGACCGGAGCTTGTCCGCTGATCACGTCGGTCGCGGAGACGAACTGGTATGCGCCTTGACTGCGGTAGGGGACCAGCACGCCACCATCCGGGTCGAACGGCACTTTGAGGCCGTCTATATCGAGCGAGTGCGGCAGGTAACGATGCAGACCATCGCCGCCGGGATTGGCCAGTTTGATGTCCTTCGCCCCCATCGCCGCCTGAGTCAGCATGATGGGCAGCGAAGCGTAGTAGCCGTTCTGATAATTGATCATCACCGGCATGCGTCGGATCACGCCGTCGTTGTCCGGCAACGAGTTGTAAAAGCCGGCCGAAGCTGCCTTCTCCAGCAATCTAGGCAAGGAACCGCCATAACCCTGGGCATGCATGAAGCCGCCGCCGAGTCCGCCGAGTTGATCCTGCGTAAACAACGGCTTCGGCAGCGTGGCGATACGCTCTGCGCCCTGATTCACGTTGAAGTAATAGCCCAGAACGGACATGCCCTTGGCGAGCGATTCGGCCATCAACCCATCGTAATCAAGGCTTGGCCGCAACTGTTCGATCAGACCAAGAAAATTCGGCTGATCCTTCAATTCGTTGGCGGCGAGTCTTTCCAGCACCGGCAAGCCTGAACTGGCGTCAGGTTCGGAAAACACGATGTCGAAACCGACTGCGGCGGCGCCGTATTGCTCGAACAGATTGCTCTGCATGCGCGCCAATTTTTCGCGCGGCCAGGGCCAGCGGCCTTCGGCCTGGAGGCTCTTGTCATCGATATCCACAATCACGATGCGATCGTCGATGCCATGCGCCTTGGTCGTCTGGACCTTGAGGTCATACATCGTGTTGTCCAGGATATCGACGAAACCCAGATGCAGCACGCCAGTCAGGTGCAAGGTCAACAAAATGACCAGCAGCGCACTGAGGGTGAATTGACCGATGAATCGACGACTACGCAAGGTCATGGCTGTTGCTGCTCCTGGTTTAAAACATTGATATCGGTTACAGGGCCGCTTCCGAGGATCCTGCTGAATATCCCGGGATGGCGGATTCATCCACCGCGTCGATCTGCTCCGGCTTGAGATGCGCGCGGGCGTATGTCAGATACACCTTCTCGCGCACGAACACATCAAACAGATCGGGGTCGATGTGATTATCCAGCTTCATGCGCCCAAGAATAGCCAGAGATCGCGACAGGGACATACCCGGCTTGTAGGGTCGGTCACTGGCTGTAAGCGCTTCGAAGATATCCGCGATTCCCATGATGCGCGCCTGCACCGACATCTGTTCCCGTGTCAGCCCCTTTGGATAGCCCTTGCCATCCATGCGCTCGTGATGGCCTCCGGCAAACTCCGGCACATTGCGCAAATGACGCGGCCAGGGCAGCGCTTCCAGCATATGGATGGTGGAAACGATGTGGTAATTGATGATGTCGCGCTCCTCGTTCGACAGCGTGCCCTTGGCGATGCAAAGTTTGTCGGCCTCCTCGTCACTGAGCAACCCGACGTACTCCCCGGCTGAATTGCGCCACTGATATTCGCGCCCGATGGCGCGCACCCGCGCCTGCATCTCGGGCGACATGAATTCGCCGCCGATATTGGCTTGGCGAAGGAAAGCGCGGGCCGCATCAAGTCCTTCGCAATAAGCGTCGTATTCGGCTTGCGGGGCCGGAGTCGCTTCCGGCGCCTTCAGACTGGCCTCCAGCATGCGGATACGCGCATCGCGCTTGAGCACTTCAAAGCGCAAATCGATCAGATGGATACGGTCGAAGATCGACTCCAGCTTGGTTGCCTTGTCGACGATATGCACGGGCGTCGTGATCTTGCCGCAGTCGTGCATCAGCGCGGCGATCTCCAGTTCGCGCCGATCCTTTTCGCTGAGATGGAAATCCTTCAGCGGACCGTGGTCGGTCCGATCGGCCGCAGCCGCCAGCAACATGGTGATTTCCGGCACGCGCTGGCAATGACCATGGGTATAGGGTGATTTCTCGTCCAGCGCGTTGGATATGACCTTGATGAACGAAACGAACAATTCTTCCAGCCGATCAATCAATTGACGGTTGGTCAATACCACCGCTGCCTGGGAAGCCAGGGACTCGACCAGATACTGATCATCGTGATCGAAGGCAATGATCTCGCCGCTGTCCGGATCTTCGGCATTGATCAACTGCAATACGCCGATGACTCGCTCCTCGTGATCCATCATCGGCACGGTCAGGAAGGAGCGCGACTGGTAACCATTGAGCGCATCGAAACGGTGTGTGCCGGAAAAATCGTACTCGGATGCATCGTAGGCATCCGCAATGTTGATCGTTTTTCCGTACAGCGCCGCAGATGCGGAAATGGTTGAAAGATTCGGGCTGCCATCCGGCAGGTACATCGGGATGGGGTTGTGGGCCAGCGCATCGCCACCCTTGCCGCCCTGATGAATGCCGAGGGTGTTATTGCGGATGATGGCGAATTCGAGATGCTGCTCGCGAATCAGGTAGATCGTGCCGCCATCGGCATGAGTCAGCACCTGCGCTGCTTCCAGTATGCGGTTCAGAAGTTCGCCGATATCGCGCTGACTGGACAACTCGATACCAATGGAAACCAGGCGTTCCAGACGATCCAGCGACAGACCCGATTGCGGCGGGATCGTTGGCGCTTCAGCGCTGACGAATCCGGCATCCTTTTTCTGCGAGGGAATCCGGCTGTCCTGACTTTCTGGTGATGTCATTGTTGATTACGCTCCTGTCTGCCCTGCCTGTCCGCAGGCAAAGCGAACTGCCTGAAACGGCCTGCCTGTGATTGTGCTGTGAAGCTGTCGAATCGGCTACTTCCAACACCGGCATCCATCGCCGCAGCCAGTTGCTGCAAGCGCGCCGAAGGCGACGGACGGGTACGCGAAAACAGCGCCAGATTGGGGTCATCACGCCCTATCGAGTCCAGTTTCTGCAAAACAGAAGCAAACGCGTAAGGCTCGTATCCGGCCCGAACAGCCAGCACCAGACCGGCGCGATCCGCCGCGAACACTCCCTGCGGATCAAGGTTGCGGCTCAGGTAATCGCCAGCATCGCCAATCAAGTCGATCAGAAACAGCGTGCCGCTCGCCGCCGAGTCCGCCGCAGACTCGGCCACTTCCGGCGCCGCCAGGGTCTGTGCGATTTCCTTCAGATAAACCATGGGCTGATGGCGCAATACCTGCGCCATCTCGCTGCCTAGCATGGCCGCCAGTTCGGCCTCGCTTTCCAGCCTCTGGTAGAGGCCACGCGTCAGGAACACAAATCCACCCGGTGCGGAAACGGTGAATATTTCGTCGCTGTCCAGCACGCCAAAACGCCATGGCTGCTCCGGTTTTTCGCTCTGCATGACCAGCCAGCCGCCTACCTGATTGACATAGCGCTGCACCGCCGCTTCCCGCACCAATGGTGCTTTCCGCTCGATCTGGCTGGCGATATGCGCGCCGATGCGCTGCTCGTCGGCTGGTGTTGCCTTGCCCAGCAGCAACGCGCCATGCAACGACAGCGCGGGCGATTCGGATGCAGCACCGCCCCCGCGTTTCAACCAGCGCACCAGGCCGGCATCCTCCTGGCCGGGAGGATCGAGATAAGCCAGTTGCTGAGGATTGAGTTCGCCTGCCTGTGCAAAAGCCGCAACCTCGGCGGGACCGGGACGGTAAACATCCAGCGCGCGCGTGACGGCGACATCCCGCGCCGCGACACCCTGGGTTGAATCAATGCCACGCAGGCCGGCCACGGCGACGATGCCGCGCGCATCGCCACCGCCTGGCAGAAAGACGCTCTTGATCCTGCCCCAAAATCCGACTGCGGGCGCCTCCTCATTGCTGCCGCGCAGCGAGAAAACGCGCAACCAACCTTCTCGCCTGCCAGCCTGGACACGCACCCAGCCGCCAGTACGTTGCAGAATTTCGACTGATGCGCCGCGCGCCAACTGTGCGATCGGCGCCGCATCCGCCGAAGCGTTTTCACGCAAAACCTCATTTCGCAACAACACGCCGGATGCGGCATTCGCGGTCTGCGCGACCAGCATCACGAGCCCGAGCCAAAGATTCCTGCTGTTCATCGAGCTACCTCTTCACGTTGACGGCGTTGTTGACTGTTTTTGACCGGTCAATCCACCAGGCCGGTCAGGTAGAAACTCGCCCAGAAAAACGGTGCAGCGCCGCGGCCAAGCAATTCAAGTTGTGCACCGCGCAACGCATCGCGCTTGTTTTGTCCATCCAGGCCGGCATAGAACTTTTGCATCAGCTCGGCCGTCGCTGCGTCATCCACCGACCAGTAACTGGCCAGCAACGTGCGCGCACCGGAATAGAAAAACCCGCGCACAAGTCCGACCACGTCATCGCCGGCGCTGCCCTTGCCGAGGCCGGTTTCGCAGGCGCTGAGGGAAACCAGATCGGCGTTCAGCTTTAGTCCGTAGATTTCATCCACCGTAAGCAGTCCATCGTATTCAGCGTCGCCCGCCAGAAGCAGGAACGATTTCAAGGGCGCGGAGGACTGGAATTTTCCATGTGTCGCCAGATGCACATAGGCGTAAGAACCGCTCTCGCTGCGCAGAGCCCGTTCCGATGCCGCCACGCGCGTAAGCAGACGAGCATTGGGGAAATTTCGGCTGATGCCGCGCGCTTCCAGTTCGGCATGCGCGAGATCGTTGGCCACCACGCCGGTGTCCGGATTGGCCAGAATCAGGACATTGGGCGAAGCGGCGCGCGGCATGGCTTCCAGCAGCCGTTCAACACTGGCGCTGGGCAACATGCGCACGCTGTGCCGTTGCAGCAACCAGTTCTGGCCATCATGCAGCGCGGCGAACGGCAGGTAGTGCAGCGGACTGTGCGGCACGATGGTCAGATGCTTGCGCAGGCGGGTCTGCGCCGGACGCAGCAAGCGGTCGTAAAGCGCCCGCGCGCGCGCCTCGGATTCCGGCTCCATGCGGTTGATAGAGGCGCGGAAGTCGGCGATCTGACGTGATAACGGCTGGCGTGCAGGCTGCGCATTGTCGAGCTTGAACGCTGCGGCTTCGTCGCTGTTGATCACCAGAAGGTAAAGGTCGGGACCGGAGGCGAAGTATTCCAACAGGCTTTCGTCAGGCCGCAAGCGTGCACTGACTTCCGCCAAGCCGACGCCCTGGACGGCGACCAATGACGCGAACATCGGGTCGGCCAGAAGCAGGCCCTGGCGGCTGGCATCCAACTCGGTCAGCAAGGCCCGCGCGTCGCCGCTGCCGCTTTGATATTGCGTTTGCTCATCGAGCCTGAGATAGGCGTTGAACTGCTCGACCGCCGCGCCCGCCAACTTGGCGGGCGGCTTTTCACGCCACTTGTAGGCGAGCAGATCGACCAGCGCGCGCGCTTTCGCGCGCTCCACATACTGAAACATGCTGGCGGTGTCGCCGCGCCGATACAGCACATCGACCAATGCGCCGTAGACCGACTGACGATCAGCGGCAAAGCCGATCTTGTTGACCTCGGTATCGATATTGAGTCGATGCCGTTCGATGACTGCAACCGCCTGGCGCAGATAGTCGGCCGCCGCCACCAGATTGCCATCGGCATCGGCCAGCCGTCCCAGGTCGTACAGCAATTGCCAGTAGATTTCGCCGTTTTGTTGAATACGCGGGTTGCCAAGCAGCTTCTTGAAACGTTCTGCCGCTTCCTGCCGCTGCCCTGTTTCGAGCAGGGATTTGCCGAACATGTACTGGCGGGGCACGTCCTGCCAGAGCCAGAGGTTATTGCCGGTAAGCAAGGCGCCGCTGAACAGGCGATCGAGAAAGGCGTTGGCCTCGAACAGATAGTCCTTGTTCAGCGCGTCATAGGCCTGCCTGTAGGCGCCCAGCGCCATGAAGCTGCGCGCCAGGGCGAGCGATTTGGATGTCTTGAATTCGTTGCTGAACAAACCGCCGGCTTTGACTTTCTCCAGGCGGCGCACATAGCTCCAGGCCGCATCGCGCTCGCCCATCTTGTTGAGCGCGACAACGAGAGCGGCAAGCGAGTCGATTTCCACCAGAACTTCGGCATCGCCCTCTTTCTCGTACCAGTCGAGCGCGCGCCCGGCTTCACCGACGGCGAGCGCGTAATCGCCCAGTTCGTTGGCGGACTCGGCGCGCAGGATGGCGGCGTAAGGCGTCAGATCTTCCGCCCCGAACAAACGCCCCTCTCGATCGCCCTGCCGAATGCGCATCTCCAGGTGCGTCAGGCATTGCTTCAGGCGGCGGTATTGCTTGATCTTGTGATAGGCAAAGCACAACCCGTGAATATCCGCAGCCGCAGCCTTGGGTTGATCAAGGAGAAACTCGAAACGCTCGACCAGTTCCTCGTAACGCCCCTCGCCCAGCAACTTGATCTGTTGCTCGCCATCAGGCTGCCTGGCCTGCGCCGGGGCAAGCAGAATCCCGAGCGCCACAATCAACACACCCAACACCCCGCTTCGGCCGCAGCAAGGCTTCCAGATCATGCAAGGGCGTCGTGGCATGGCTTAGAACCAGTATCCAAACTCCAGATTGAAACCGCGATCCTTGGGTGCATGGATCAACGAAGCACCGACCCGGAATACGCCGGTAGCGGCCAGATTGGCGGCGCGCGTGGTGCCCAGCGTGAACTTGAGTTCCTGGTAGTTATCGCTGTACAGATCGGTGCCGAAGAAGCGGGTATCGATCAGCGCCACCTCGAAATGCATCTTGCCGCCCAGCATTCGGGTCGGCCGCGAGTAAAGAACACCATTTCGCAGCACCGTGTTGGAAATATTCGGGTCATAGCTGTAGTTCCGGTACTTGAACGGCATCGTCGTCATGTAGCCGAGCATGTTGCCCATGCCCAGGTCATACCCCTGATTGCGCCAATAATACGTACTGGTGATGGCTGCGGCGGCAACCTGAGCGGCAGAACCCAAATCCGCGGAGCCGGTCACGGCATAGTTGAAACTGGGAGTCAGCGACCAGCTACGCGACATTGGCACGCGATAGGAAACCCCCAAACCCAGGTTGTATACCTTGGCGCCTTCAACATCCGTCAACGAGATCGGCAGGCGGAAGGTCAACTGGCGTCGCGGGTCCAGGTCGTTTCGGATGGTGTAGGACAAAGGCACTGTCGTGGTCCTTACGCGGGTATTGCCGAGGCCCATGTTCATCTGGGTGTAACTCAGGCCGATGCCGACGTAATTGCGGGATTCGGCAGTCGAGACGGACTGGCCGGATTGCGTCGCGACATCGGATGGATCGGCAATATTGGAAAACTCGGCATTGAAGGTCTGATTGAAATCGTTGGCGACCAGACTCGACATCATGCTGTTCGGATTGCCGGCAATAGGGTCCAAAGGCGAATTCGCGGCAAGGTAACTGGCAATCTGTTCAAGCAATCCGGCGCTCTTGAAATAGTCGTTCATCAGACTCGCGCTTTCATCGCGCGTCGCTCCGAGAAACAACTGTGAAATTCCGAGCGAAGGGATGCTCAGGCTCAGTTCCTGTGAGCCTGCGGGAAAAAACGTGTTGATGGTGAGGCCGCGAAAGCCGAGCACCATTTCGGCCTGGGACGAGGCCGTATAGGTAGGCACAAGCGCTTGAATGGCCCCGGTCTGGGCAGCCAGAATCAGGCTTTCCGCCGACGAATAGCCTGCACTGCCCTGTTCAGCGCCGACCGAAACGAAAAAGGTAAAGGGCTCGGCCGCTTCACCTGAAACCGGCGCAAGCAGCGCAACCAGAAGTGCGAATACAGGTCTTCTCATGACTATCCCCTTGAGATTGAAACCGACAACTCTTGGCAAGCAGCCCTAATCGGACAACGCCATCGGTTTAATCATAGGTAATAGTCAGACAAGTAAAGCAGCAAAGAACGGGGCTTATCCCCTCGCCTTCCACACCTGCTCAGCGCAGCCGGTAGAAGCGTCCAGCACCGCTCTGGCCTTCCGGCAAGGCGTCCAGTTTCTCTCCTACCGCTTCCGACAATTGACCAAGCCGCTCTTCCGGATGCGGATGCGTCTTGAACAGCAGCGATACGCTCTTGTCGGTTTTGGCGACATGTCCGATTTCGGCCAGCACCGCAGGCAAGGCATAAGCATCGTAGCCGGCACGTGCGCTCAACACCACGCCAATTCGGTCAGCCTCATACTCGGCATCCTTGTCCAGACCGCGCGCCACCACCTCCGCGCCATTGCCGATCAGGTTCTGCAAGACCTCGTTCTCATTCTTCAACTTGCGGCCGAGGATGCCGCCCAAAGCGGCAATTCCCTGCGATTTCTGCAACAACTTGAGGTGATGTTTACGCAGCACATGGCCAATTTCATGCCCCAGAACCCCGGCCAACTCGGCTTCGTTGTTCAGTTTTCTGTAAAGCCCCTTGGTCAGAAAAATGTAGCCGCCCGGCGCCGCAAATGCATTCAGATCGTCGCTCTCGATCACCCCGAAATGCCAGGCCAGATCTGGTCGCTCGGTTTGCAGGGAAACCCAGCGCCCCACCCGGTTGACGTAGCGTTGCAGGCCATCATCGCGCACCAGCGGCGCCGCACCGAGCAGATTGCCGGCGATCTGCTGGCCGATGCGCACTTCCTCTTCCAGCGAAACATTGCCGCCCATCAACGCCTTCAACAACTGATCGGCCGGTTTTTCCGCCGCTGCGGCCGGCTGCGCCGGGTTTACCGGCTGCTCCTGCGCGGGCGGTGCAAGTTTCTTCTTGAGCAATCCCTTGAACAGGCTTTCAAGTTCATTTGCCTGTACCTGACTGATGCTCAACATGCCGGCAACAAGCCAAAGATATCTGCTTTTCATGGATCGATTTCCTTCCTGAGAATTTTGCTTGCCGGACGGCTCATTGGCCTGGCGTGGCGAGATATGGCATGTCTCTTGCCCGCAAACCGGCTGACTCGGCAAACTGCTCGGCCTCGGCGCGGCCCATGAGATAACCGTGCAACAAGGCGATTTCAGCTTCGCTATAACTGGCAGCCTTCAAATTTTCCTCATCCAGGCCGCGCGTGCCCGCCACCGCAACCACCCTGCCCTGCGGCTTCCTGCCCAACGCCCCGAGATCGGAGAGATCCACCGCATCGCGAGCCTCACTGCTCACTGAAAGTACGCGCACCCAACCCGTCTTGTTAATGACGGTGATCTGGCTCCAGCCACCCTGACTGACAAGCAGGCGCACGCGTGCGCCCTTTTCTATCCGGGACAATTCCGCTGATTCCGCATTCGGCGTGGCGCGCAATACATCGGCTTTGAGCATGACCGCGTTGGCATTGGACTCGGCGACCGTCCTGGCGGTTTTTTGGGGCGGTGTGCCCATGGCCTGAGACATGGCGGAAAAACACAGGCATCCGGCGCTGATCACACCAATAAGCGTGAAATTAATCAGGGGCAGTTGCGTCATAAATTTCCATCGCCAAAGCCAATGCCACTGGAGTTGCCGCTCGGACGGCTCTCCTGTTCACGCCTGGCTGCGTTGATGTAGGCGACATCTCGGCTGCGCAAACCCGCGCCACGCGCAAATTGCTCGGCATCGACTCGGCTGCTGGAGAATTGGTCGAGACGCGCCAATTCATTCGCGTTGAAGCGCGCACCACGCAATTCTTCCTCATTCAGGCCGCGCAAACCGGCTACTGCGACAACCCGGCTGGGATCACGTCTTTCGGCACCCATCTGGACAATCCCGCCAAGAACATTGCCGCCTGACTCGGCACTTGATCGGACCGACAGAATTCGAACCCAGCCAGTTGCGCCGGCATGGCGAATCTGCGTCCACCCCCCCTTCCGCGTCAAAACATCAACACTGGCGCCCTTGGCGACCCGACCGACAGCGGCCGAGTTCGCACTGGCATTTGTCCTCATTTCATCATCCTTGATCATGGTTCCCGTCGCCGCCCAGACCGGCGCGGCGAGCAGGCATGCAAACAACAATCCGGAAAAATACAATTTCATCGCATCACCCTACTGGTTTGTTCGCCTGTTGCAAGCATCATAGCAAGGCCACGCCACCCGCACTCGGCCAGAAACGGCGGTAGTAATATCAAACCCATGAACTTCTTCACCAATTTCCTCAACCGACGCGGCGCAGCCTTGCTGGCTACCTGGCGAATCTGGCGCGATACCCTTCAGTTTGCCGCTCGTGCCATCATCATCGCTTGCTCCCCATCCGCCTACAACAGCGCCACGCGCACGGTGGTAATGAAGCAGATCTACTTCACGGCAGTGCAGATTCTGCCCGGATTCACTTTGTTCGCGGCATTGCTTTCTTTCGTGCTGATCCAGATCGTAGTCACAACTGCGGCGCAATTCGGGCTGTCGGATTACGCACTCGAAGTGTCCATGCGCTTGCTGGTGCTGGAACTGCTGCCGTTGATCACAGCGCTGTTCGTGGCATTGCGCTCAAGTTCCGCAATCAATACCGAAGTGGCCTTGATGAAGATAAACGGCGAAATCGAAGCGCTTGAAAGCGCCAGTGTCGACACCATGCGCCTCGAATTCATGCCGCGTGTCATCGGAGGCATGATCTCGGTCCTCGCACTCACTGCCGTCACCAGTGTGCTGGCGCTGATCCTGGCCTATCTCGCGGTATATGGCCTGCAAACCTGGAGCCTGCCGGATTTCAATCGCGTCATGGGCAAGGTGTTCGATAACGCCGTGCTGGTTGGCATCATCCTGAAGAGTACGGTCTTCGGCCTTGCGGTCACTGTTATCCCGGTCGCCGAAGGTCTGGCGACTCCCAGAAAACTGTTCATGGCCCCTATTTCCGTTCTGCGCGGCATGGTTCGTCTGTTCTTCGCACTGATGCTGATTGAAGTCGCATCCCTGGCTTTCAAATACATTTGATGACTCACATGGCATCGGCAGCATGGGGACACATTCACACCTCTGCGGCAACGCCTTGTTTACGCCTCCAATACCAGTTTCACCCCCTGCGGCAGTACGTCTGAGCGATTTATTCGTCAATTCGCCTCCGGCATAATCCCCTGCTTGCCGCAGAACTTTGCCGCATCCTCACAACTCTGATCGGTTTATCCATCTAGCTCGCTTCCCGTATTACGCTCACCACGCTTCAATCTGGAGAAAAATTTGGACTGGCTTTACCACCCCTGGCCCTGGTATGTGGCGGGCCCACTGATTGGCCTGATGGTTCCGGTAATGTTGTTCATCGGTAACCGTTCGTTCGGCATTTCCAATAATTTGCGTCATCTTTGTGCAATAACGCAGCCACCGAATGTCGATGTCGATTTCTTTCGCTACAACTGGAAGGAACATATCTGGAGCCTGGTTTTCGTCATCGGGACAGGATTGGGCGGATTTCTCGCCGGCGTGGTGTTCGCCAATCCGGACCCGGTGAATTTGAGTCAGGCTGCACAAGATATGTTGCTGGCCTGGGGGTTTACACAACCCGGGACTTTTCTGGTGCCTGACGAGTTGTTCCATACCAGTGTGCGCAATTTCACATTTCTGTTCGCTTCCGGCGTTCTGGTCGGTTTCGGCACGCGTTATGCCGGTGGCTGCACATCCGGCCATGCGATAACCGGCTTGTCTACACTGCAATTGCCGTCTCTCTATGCCGTGCTGGGCATCTTCGCGGGCGGCTTGTTCTCGTCCTGGATTCTGGTACCCAGAATGTTGAACTGAGGATAGTTTCATGACGCGTTATCTCCCCTATCTGCTGGTTGGTGTCCTGTTCGGTTTTGTCCTGATCAAGTCGGAAGCTGCCTCTTGGTATCGCATCCAGGAGATGTTCCACTTCCAGAGTTTTCATATGTTCGGGATCATGTTTTCGGCTATCGCCACAGCCTTTGTAAGCACCCAGATCATCAAGCGCATGGGCAGCCACAAGGCGCTGGATGGCCAGGTCATCGAGATACCGGACAAACCTGCGGGTCGGGTCAGCTACATCGCGGGAGGTGTAGTGTTCGGCTTGGGCTGGGGCTTGATCGGACTGTGTCCGGGGCCGGTATTCGCGCTCGCCGGCGCGGGCTCGGTTGGTGCGATTGTGGTACTGGCCGGCGCCCTGCATGGCACCTGGCTATATGGCGCGCTGAAGCAGTACCTGCCGCATTAATTCGATTAACCCGCCCATTACCAGGCTTTTTTTGACAGTACCCGACGTGCGGGCTAACCTTGCCGCCGTTTTTTCGAGTGTATGTTTCCGCACTATTTGGAGGAGAGCACGATGCGTATGATTTCCCTTGCCCTGGCCGCTGTTGGCCTGGTTTCCCTGACCGCTCAGGCGGCCCCCCTGATGTCTGCTGAATGGGCCGCACAAGCCTGTCAGTCGTGGAATAACAACCCTGTTCTGACCGATGAACTGGCCGAGAAATGGATCAAGAATGACAAGGGCCGCGGCTACAAGGTCATGCATATGTATCGGACCGACTGCGGTGAAGCAAGCAAGATCGAGATGACCATCTCCGCCAAGAACGGCAAGGCCATGTGTACTTACGCCGGCAAGATCCAGCACAGCACGCTTGACCTGGAGTCAGACTATCTGATGCACGCTGAAACCAAGCGCTGGAAGGAAATGGGCGCCGGCGAGTACGGCCCGATGCGCGCCATGATGTTCGGACGCCTGAAGTTTGAAGGCCCCAAGGGCGAGGCCATGCGAGTCATGGGCCCGTTCGAGCAGTTCCTGTTGATCCCCGGCAAAGTGCATGGTGACGAATCCTGTCCGAAGTAATCGTCCGCATGCCCAAAAAACCCGCTCTAAGACAGCGGGTTTTTTTTCGCCCGGTTTTGCCCGCCGACCAACCGCAACCCCATGAATCAGACCGTGGGAATACCTCGCCCTTGATGGACGGTGAGCGAGTCGAACCAAGCCCCCGCCAGCCGCCCTCGTTATACTGTCGTCGATTCGCTGCGAACTGCTGCGCACGTAATTTCCGAACTACTACCGCGATTTCACCATGCCCGACCTGACTTTATCCCCCGCCTGGAAAGCACTGAAAGAAGAACGCAAAGCCTGGAAAGGCCTGCATCTGCGCGACCTGTTCGCCAAGGACAAAAAACGCGCCGAGCGCTTTTCCATGCAACTGGACGACCTGTTGCTGGATTATTCCAAGAACCTGATCCGACCGCAGACCTTAAAACTCCTGCTGAAACTTGCCGGTGAACGCGGGGTGGAATCGTTGCGCGACGCGATGTTCGCAGGTGAAAGAATCAACCTGACGGAAGGTCGCGCGGTATTGCATACCGCGTTGCGTAACCGTGGCGAACAGCCGGTAATGGTTGATGGCCATGATGTGATGCCGGATGTGCGCGATGTGCTGGCGCGCATGCGTGCTTTTGCCGACCGTGTTCGCACCGGCAAGTGGAAGGGCTTCTCCGGCAAGCCGATCACTGATGTCGTGAACATCGGCATTGGGGGCTCCGATCTGGGCCCGGCAATGGCCTGCCTGGCGTTACGTTCCTATGGCGGCAACATCAACGCGCACTTCGTTTCCAACGTCGACCCGAGCCATTTGCATGACACGCTGGAAGATCTCGATCCGGCGACAACATTGTTCATCGTTGCATCGAAAACCTTCACCACCCAGGAAACCCTGCTCAACGCAAGCGCCGCGCGTACCTGGCTGCTGGATGCTGCGAAAAAGGACATGAAGGCAGTTGCAAAACATTTTGTTGCGGTATCGACCAACGAAACCGCCGTGCATGAGTTCGGTATCGACACAGCCAACATGTTCGGCTTCTGGGACTGGGTAGGTGGCCGTTATTCGCTCTGGTCCGCAATTGGTCTGCCCATCGCGCTGTTTATCGGAATGGACGAGTTCGAGGAACTGCTCTCCGGCGCCTACGATATGGATGAACATTTCAGAACAGCACCGCTAGCGGAAAACATGCCGGTGGTTCTGGCTTTGCTAGGCATCTGGTACAACAATTTCTGGGACGCCCAGAGCTACGCCGTGCTGCCCTATGAACAGCGCCTGAGCCGGTTTGCTGCCTACTTGCAACAACTTGACATGGAGAGCAATGGCAAGAGCATTACCCGCTCCGGCAAACCGGCCAGGGTTTCCACCGGCCCGGTGCTGTTCGGCGAACCAGGAACCAATGGCCAACACGCTTTCTACCAACTGATCCACCAGGGTTCCAAATTGATCCCTTGTGATTTTCTGGCAGGTGCGGAATCGCACAACGATGTCAATGGTCAGCATGCCGTGTTGCTGTCCAATTTCCTGGCACAGACCGAAGCGCTGATGCGGGGCAAGACCGGCGAAGAAGTCGCCAGTGAATTGACGGCTTCCGGCATGAACAAAGCGGAAATCAAAGCACTGCTGCCGCACAAGATATTCCCCGGCAACCGCCCCAGCAACACCTTGCTGTATCGCAAGTTAACGCCACGCACTCTGGGACGCCTGATCGCGCTCTACGAACACAAGGTCTTTGTCCAAGGTGCGATCTGGGATGTGAATTCCTACGATCAATGGGGTGTCGAACTAGGCAAGCAACTGGCCAAGGCCATATTGCCTGAATTGACCTCCAAGGCCGCCAGCAACGCCCATGATTCATCGACCAATCGTCTGATTGCCCGCTTGCGTGCAACAACAGACTAGCGAAAACAGAAATTCTTGCTAGAATGCTGCCCGTTAGCGCAATCGCTACCCGTGAAACCCGCTAGCAATCAACATGTTGATCAACACTTTTAAGGAATTACACAAATGAAATATACCGTCCTGCTCGCCGCTCTCCTGGCTTTCTCCCTGTCTGCCTGTGGCAAAAAAGAAGAAGCCCCGGCTCCGGCTCCCGAAGTCGCCGCTCCGGCTCCTGAAGTTGCTGCCCCGGCTCCCGCCGCTCCGGCTGATGCTGCCGCTCCGGCTGCCGATGCTGCTCCGGCTCCTGCCGATGCCGCTGCTCCGGCTCCCGCCGACGCTGCTGCACCCGCCAAGTAATATCCGGCAAGCAAGAAAACCGGCCTTCGGGCCGGTTTTTTTTCGTCTTTACATCCCCCCCTTGATCGTTTGCCTTAATTTCGACAACGCTGTCGGAGTCTCCCCTGTGCCACTGAGCCTCTGGCGCCATGCATCGCACATAAAGCATTGATTTATATGAATTAAGCAGCCTGGCACACATTCTGCATAGAACCATGCAACTAGACATGGAGGCTGTTATGAACAAGATGCTGATGCACTCAATGATCCTTGCCGGAACCCTGGTCTCGGCAACTGCCCAGGCCATCACGATTGACGGAGCGCTTAATGATTGGGGGCTGCACCAAACAGGTCAGGCCAGCGATTGGATCCCCGATCCCGGCCTTGTTACCGATGCAAGTCAATACTCCATCGAAGATCAGACCGGCGGCTCAGGCGTTCGCCTGTTTCCCGGCTGGGGCGGACAGACCTACGACGCAGAGGCGCTCTACGTTCATCTCACCAGCAGCCACCTTTATCTCGCCCTGGTGACCGGATTGTCACCCAACACACCTAACAATCCCGCCGGCAACAGTTACGGCCCGGGAGATTTCGCAATCGACTTCGGCCAGAATGGAAGTTACGAATTCGGCGTCGAAACCCTTGGCGCCAATGCAGGCAAGGTGTATCGGGTTGCCGCGTGGGAGTATGGCTTGTGGGATGTCGGTAGCAACTACAACCCGGCGAATCCTGACCTCCTGCATCCCACCTCGATCAAGACAGGTAACGAAGTAGGCGTCGGCAATCTGGTTTACACGAGTACACCCTTCGCAAATATGGGGGTCAATACCGGCGACAGCCACTATGTCATCGAGGCGGCTATTCCCCTGAGTTCCTTCGCCGGATACTCTGGCAAATTCGATGTTCACTGGACAATGAATTGCGCCAACGACTGGATCATGGCGGACCCCGACCTGACCGTACCGGAACCAGGCACCCTGGCCTTGATACCGTTGGGGCTGTTCGGCCTGCTGGCCTTGCGCAGACGTAAATCCGCTTAACCGGACTTAACCGAGCATGACTTCGATTCGCCGCACTGCTTCCTGAATCCGTGCCAGGGAAGTGGTGTAGGCGAAGCGAACATTATGGTTCGCTCCATGTGAACCAAAATCCGTTCCCGGAGTAATGGCGACACCCGCATCCAGCAGCAAGCGTTCACACAGCGCTTCAGAACTCATCCCGAAACGGCTGACATCAGCGTAGCAGTAGAACGCGCCTTGCGGCGCGACTTTTACCTCAAAACCCAGCCGCGCCAACTCCGGCAACAAGGCATCTCGCCGGCGCTGCAACTCCGCCTTGCGTTGATCGAGCAGCACGCGCGTATCGGCGGCCAGCGCCACCAGCGCCGCATGCTGCGACATGGTTGTAGCGGAGAGAAAAATGTTCTGCGCCAGCTTGTCGATACTCGGCAGCAACATTTCGGGAATCAACATCCACCCCAGACGCCAGCCGGTCATCAGGAAGTATTTCGAAAAACTGTTGAGCACCAGAACGTCTTCGCCCAGGTTCGCCGCACTTGGCGGCGAAGTGTCATAGACCAGCTCGTGATAGATCTCGTCGACGATCAGCCAGGCATTGCGTGCACGCGCTTCGGCATGGATCGCGGCAAGTTCCTGCGGAGCGATCAATGTGCCGGTCGGATTGCCCGGATTGGCCACCAGTACGCCGCGCGTGCGCGGCCCCCAGTGGCGGGCGACCAACTCGGCGGTGAGTTGATAACCAGTCTCCGGACCGACCGGAATGCCCACCGCGCGGGCCTCCACCAGACGAGCGAAATGTCGATTGCACGGATAGCCGGGATCCGCGAGCAAAATTTCATCGCCCGGATTGAACAATGCCGCCATTGCCAGCAGCAATGCACCGGATGCGCCGGGTGTCACGCAAACCCGAGCGGGCGCGACATCAAGGTCGTAGCGCAAGCCGTAATAGTCCGCGATTGCAGTGCGCAGGGCCGGCATGCCGAGCGCCGGGGTGTAATGGGTATGTCCGGCGCGCAGAGCAGCGATACCCGCTTCGACAACAGGCTCCGGCGTAGCGAAATCCGGTTCCCCGACCTCCATGTGGATGATGTCGCGCCCGGCCGTTTCCAGCTCGCGCGCTCGCGCCAGGATCGCCATGACGCGGAACGGCTCGATGTCGTTGGCGCGCCGGGCGGGATTCATCTCAAGTGGGCTTACAGATGTTCTGAGATGAACTCACGCACGAAATGCTCCGGCTTGGCGCTATGAAAACGCGCCACTTCCTCGCCGTTCTTGAACAGCAACACAGTGGGAAAACCGCGCGCGCCGTAACGACCTGCCAGCTTCATGTTTTCGTCTTCATCAACTTCGACCTTGGCCAGCTTGATCCTGCCGGCGAACTCGGGAATCACCTTGGCCAGCACCGGCGTCAGAAAATGGCAGGGGCCGCACCATTCCGCCCAGAGATCGACCATGACCAGATGCTGGTGCGAGGCTTCTATGACATCGCGTTCAAAGTGGTGCAGGTCGGTATCGAAAATGCATTGATCCTTGCAGAGGTTTTCATGTTTGTGATCATGATGTTGCAGCGTCATTGGGTATCCATTCCTTGCAAAAACGGCATCAACCGGATTAGCGGATCCTGCCTGTAATACTGGCGCATCTGGCCATAGACCGCCGGATAAGTCTCGAACAAGACATCCGGCGCTTCAAAGAAATACTCGCTCAGCACGGCAAAAAACTCGGCCGGACTTTCGCAGGCGTACGGGTCGATTTCGGGGTCTTCGTCCGCATCGACGCGCCGACAAAAATCAGCATAGGCCGCACTGAAGACTTCCGCCCAGGCTTCGATCGACATGCCCGAATGCAGCGCAGGCAATCCATCCACCGCACCATTGCGCATATCCAGCTTGTGGGCGAATTCGTGGATCACCACGTTGTAGCCCTGGCAGTGGCCGGAAGCGGCGACATCGTCGAGCGACAGCACCAGCGGCCCGCCTTCCCAGGCCTCGCCGCTCAAGGGATGCCGCACCCGATGCACGATGCCGAAATCGTCGGTAATTTCGCGATCCGGCACGAATTCGCCGGGATAAAGCACGATTTCCCGCCAACCGGGGTACACCGAATGGCCCAGATTCAGAACCGGCAGCGCCGCCTGCAACGCGATGGCAGCGCGCATGTGAGCATCCAGCACCGCACCGGAAACCGGCGTCAAAGCTTTATCCGCCAGCAATTGTTCGGCCAAGCCGCGCAAGGTTGCGATATCCGCTTCCGACAGGCCGAAAAAAAGTGGCAGGGCCAGTGTCGAAGACACCGCTTGCTGCCACTCCGCGTCCGAAACCGGGCGCTCAACGCCCGGTTCTGATCGAGCAAAGAGCGTGTTCCAGAACCCCGCCACAAACACACTCCCCGATCCCGAGTTACACGCCTTCGCGGTTCGCCCGCTTGCGCTCGTGCTCTTTCAGGAAGCGTTTGCGGATGCGGATGCTCTTCGGCGTGATTTCCACCAGTTCGTCGTCGGCGATGAATTCGACGGCGGCTTCCAGGGACATCAGGACTGGCGGCACCAGACGCACGGCTTCGTCGGTACCGGAAGAGCGCACGTTGGTGAGCTGCTTGCCCTTGATCGGGTTGACCACCAGATCGTTGTCGCGGCTATGCACACCAATAATGATGCCTTCATACAGCGGGTCGTTGTGCTTGACGAACATGCGACCGCGATCCTGCAACTTCCACAGCGCATAGGCGACTGCAGGGCCGTCTTCACCGGAAATCAGCACGCCGTTGCGACGCTCCGGCATGTCGGGACGGATCGGCCCCCAGTCGTCGAAGACATGGCTCATGATGCCGGTGCCCCGCGTCATGGTCATGAATTCGCCCTGGAAGCCGATCAGGCCGCGCGCGGGAATACGGTATTCCAGGCGCACCCGACCCTGGCCGTCCGGCACCATGTCGAGCAGATCGCCACGACGGCGACCAATTTCTTCCATGATGCTGCCCTGATGTTCTTCTTCCACGTCGATGGTGAGCAGTTCGTACGGCTCCTGCTTCTCGCCATCCATTTCACGCGTGACCACGCGCGGCCGTGACACGGCCAGTTCGAAGCCTTCGCGGCGCATGTTTTCCAGCAGGATGGTCAGATGCAGTTCACCGCGACCGGAGACGAGGAAAACATCGGTGTCATCCGTGTCTTCCACACGCAGTGCGACGTTGACCAGCAGTTCCTTCTGCAGACGATCGCGGATGTTGCGGCTGGTGACGAACTTGCCTTCCTTGCCGGCGAACGGCGAAGTATTGACCATGAAGTTCATCGTCAACGTCGGCTCGTCGATGGCGATCACCGGCAGGGCTTCAGGCTGATCTACATCGGCAATGGTGGCGCCGATGGCGACGTGCTCAACGCCGGAAATGATGATGATGTCGCCAGCTTCGGCTTCTTCAACCGGCACGCGATCGAGACCACGGAAACCAAGGATGGTGCCGATGCGGGCCTTTTCCTTGAACTCGTCACCCAACAGCACCATGACTTCCTGGTTCAGCTTCATGCGACCGCGCTGAATGCGACCGACGCCGAGACGACCCAGGTACTTCGAGTAATCCAGCGCCGCGATCTGCATCTGCAGCGGCTCGTCCGGGTTGCCGCTAGGCGGTGCGACATGTTTCAGAATGGTCTGATACATGGCTTCCATATCGGTCACCGGATTCTTCGCGTGCTCTTCCAGATCCAGCGTCGCCCAGCCTTGCAGGGCGGAAGCGTAAACCACCGGGAAATCCATCTGCTCGTCGGTCGCACCGAGCTTGTCGAACAGGTCGAATGTCTCGTTGATGGCCCATTCCGGACGGCCGCCGGGACGGTCGACCTTGTTCACCACGACGATCGGCTTCAAGCCATGTTGCAGCGCCTTGCGGGTGACAAAACGGGTCTGCGGCATCGGGCCTTCGACCGCATCGACCAGCAGCAGGCAACCATCGACCATGCCGAGCACGCGCTCGACTTCACCGCCGAAGTCGGCGTGGCCGGGTGTGTCGACGATGTTGATGCGATAACCCTGGTAGTCGATGGCGGTATTCTTGGCCAGAATGGTGATGCCCCGCTCCTTCTCCAGGTCGTTGGAATCCATTACGCGTTCAGTCACCTGCTGGTGAGCGGCGTAAGTGCCAGCCTGTTGCAGGAGCTTGTCGACCAATGTGGTCTTGCCATGGTCAACGTGAGCGATGATGGCAATATTGCGAAGGGCGCGGGCCATTTGAGGTGTCCGTTCAGAAAAACGCAAGATTCTAACATTGCCATGTTGCTATTACTTGAACGCTACCTGGCAGAAATGGCAAAGCCGTTGATTTATTTGCCTCTTTTTGCAACAGCCTTGCCGGTAGCCGGAGTTGGCAAATATTTTGCCAACTCGCCATTGCATAGACTGCCCAGATGCCGATACGACTCGGGACTGTCGATCACCGGATGCCGCATGTCGCCCAGCGACTGATAGACAAAATTGAATTGCTGGAAGAATCGGTTGCGGGCGCGAGCCTGGTTCAGGGCGCCGGTGCGATCAATGTCGTCGGTATCGAAAACATCGTGACTGAAACGTCTGATTTCATCAGGCATTGCACGCAACACCTCCAGGTCGTAGTCCTGATGCTTGAGTTCATGCGCCAGCACCAGCTTGTAGGCGCAGGATTCCAACGGCAATTCGCTGGCGATGTAGATCACCGGCGCGGTAGTGATTTTCGTGGTCGCGAACAAACGCTTGCCCGACGGAGATACTTCCGCAAAGGCCAGCTCGGTCTTGATTCGATTCTGGAACAGGCCGACGCCGTGGTCAGCCTTGAACCCGCCCCTCGCCTGCGCAGCGGTGATTTGCTTCACGCTCCTGCCGTGATCCACCGTCAAGGCGCCGTGCTCGATGATCACGCGATTGCTGATCTGCCAGGCCGCAGCGCTATGCGCGCTGATCAGCAGCGCACAAGCGATGGCGAAACGAAACCGGGGGCGGGCAGGCATCCGGACTGTCGGCAAGATCAACACGGCGGCGGGTCGCTTCTCGCGCGCAACGGGTTCACGCTGCGCAGAAGCCGAATACCGTCACGGTAGATCCGCATTTCTCCAGCCTCGAACGGCATCCAGGTGGCATCGCCGCTCAACGGCTCGGTCGCGACAAGCGCGATGGCCTCGCCACGCCCGGACGATTCCAGGTAATGCAGCCGATCATGTCCGTAGGCAATCAGATAGTGGCCGTCGGAAAGCAGGAAATTGAATTTCCCGTGTCGGGCAATCAACGCACTGGCCTCGCCCAATTCATCCAGCCATACCGCCTCCGGCTCGGAATAATGACGCGTGACATTGCTGAGCAGATGACAAAAGGCGAACTCCGAATCGGTTTCGCCTTGCGGACGGCAGACCTGATCTCCGCTGCCGGCCTCCAGCGCCACGATCTCCGGCACCAGACCGTTATGGGCGAACGCCCAGATGCGACCGCAGCAGGCATGCAGAAACGGGTGTGTATTGTTCAGCGTGTTCACCGGCGGGAATCTCGCCTTGCGCACATGTGCAATCAGCAGATCCGAACTCAAGGACGCGATCACGCTGGCGCAGCGCGCGCTCTGGAAGGCTGCTTCCGGCGCCTTGTCCAGCCGCATTGCAACGCCGTCGCGCCAGGCCATGCCCCAACCGTCGGGATTGTCCGCACAGCCGCCGCCACGATCGCGAAAGGCTGCCAGAGGCAGGGCGCTTCCGGCAATGCGACGGCTGGAGGAAATGCCGAACAACTCGCACATGGGCAGTCTCTGTCGATCTCGCCGCGAAGCAGTCAGGCCAATGAAGGCGAAGCGCCGGTATCGACCGGCCGGTGTTCCGCTTTCCACTCGGGAAAACCGTCCTCCAGGCGGCGCGCCTGGTAACCCGCCTCCCGCAGCCTGGCCACCGCATCAAAAGCCAGCATGCAGTAGGGACCGCGACAATAGGCAACGATCTCCAGTGCATGCGGCAGGCTTTCCAGGTGCGAAGGCAGTTCATCCACCGGGATGTTGATCGCACCGGGTATGTGACCGGCCTGATACTCCATGGCGGGCCGCACATCGATGACCATGGTTTCACCCCGCCTGGCGCGCGCCAGCAACTCGTCACGACCGATCGGAGTGAGCGAATCGCGGCTATGGAAATGCTCGCGCACAATGCGCTCCACCTCGGCCAGATGCTTCTCCGCGAGGTGGCTGATACACCCCATCAGCGTCGGAATCTGGTCATCCGAGAGGCGGTAGATCACCTGCAAACCTTCCCGGCGTGATTCGGCCAGACCTGAATCGCGCAGGATCTGAAGGTGATGCGAGGTGTTGGCAACCGACATGCCGGTTGCCTGCGCCAGCGCATCGACACTTTTCTCGCCCTGCGCCAGGGTTTCCAGCAATTCCATGCGATTCGGACTGGAAAGCGACTTGGCGACGCGGGCGAATTGCTCAAACAGTTTTTTCTTCGGACTCATGGGCCGGGATTATCGTGGAAACAACCGCTTCCTGAACCCAGCGATGGCCGGCAGCAGAAAATTCAAGCTGGAATTCCTCAACGCAGTCGAAAACGTCGTGTTCGGGCTGCCTCGCCCGGTCATGCGCCGGAGTCATACCTCGCCGCCAGCCGCGCCGCCGACACGCCCCGCCAGTAATCGAAACGCAGCCGCCACATCAGCAGGATGGTGCGCCAGATGCCATGCCGCTCCCAGCGTCGGCCCGAGGTGGTCACCCGGCTGACAAGACAGGCGGGACGCACGCTGCGCAGCATCCGCCTGCTGAATTCGATGTCCTCCATCAGCGGCTGCTCGGGAAATCCGCCAATGGCCTCAAAGGCTGTGCGGGTGACGAAGATCGCCTGATCGCCGGTTGCGATGCCGCTCAGGCGCGAACGCAGATTCATCAGCCAGGCTATGACGCGCAGCATGCGTGGACGCCCGGCGATACGTACATCAAAGCGGCCCCAGACATGCTTCGGCAAAACCGACACAACGGCAGCGATCGCATCGTCCGGCAACAAGGTATCGGCATGCAGGAACAACAACACATCACCACGGGCGGCAGCGGCGCCCGCGTTCATCTGGCGCGCGCGGCCACGCCCGGCTGTCACCACCTGATCGACCAGGGAAGCGGCCAGCACCGGCGTGGCGTCAACGCTGCCGCCATCGACCAGGATGACCTGATGGCCGCCGCTGCGCAACGCTTGCAGCGGCGTCAGCGCAGCATTGATCGAGGCGGCTTCGTTCAACACCGGCATGATGATGCTGAAGCGAACATCCTCGGCGCGTCGAAGAGACGGCAGGCTTGAATCTAAACAGCGGACGGACATCGGAGGCAGTGACTAGGTGTGTACAAGCGGGTTCGGATAGTAGCCATCGACCGCCCCGCGACCAAGCGCCTCGCCATGATCAGTTATGCGGCAGTGCAAAAAAAAGCCGCTCGATGAGGCAATTTCGGCTTCTTGCCAGACCGGCAACAGTTGTAACCTTCACCTCCCCAACGCAATCAGAGGAACCCCATGTCCGCCCATGACATCCGCTCCGCCGAGCGCCCGCCTTTCGACAGCATCCTGCAAGCCATGGCCGATTACGTCATGGACTACGACGCCAGCCAGTCCGCGCTGGCGATGGAAACCGCCCGCTACTGCCTGATCGACTCCCTCGCCTGCGGTCTAATGGCGATGGATTACCCCGAATGCACCAAGCTGCTCGGACCGATTGTGCCGGGCGCGAGCCTGGCCGGCGGCACACGCGTGCCCGGCACCGCGTATGAGCTCGACCCGGTCAAGGCGGCGTGGGACATCGGCTGTCTGGTGCGCTTCCTCGACTTCAACGACACCTGGCTGGCCGCCGAATGGGGCCATCCGTCCGACAATCTGGGCGCGATTCTCGGCATTGCCGACTGGCTGTCGCGCAAGCGGGTCAGCGAAGGCAAAGCGCCCCTGCTGATGAAGGATGTCCTGATGGCGATGGTCCAGGCACATGAAATCCAGGGCGTCACCGCGCTGGAAAACGCCTTCAACCGTGTCGGCCTCGACCATGTCATGCTGGTTCGCATCGCCTCCACCGTGGTGGCCGCGAAGATGCTCGGCGGCAGCCGCGAGGAAGTGCTCAACGCCGCATCGCACGCCTGGATCGATGGCTGTTCGCTGCGCACCTATCGCCACGCGCCGAACACCGGCTCACGCAAATCCTGGGCGGCCGGCGACGCCAGCTCGCGCGGCGTGCATCTGGCGCTGATCTGCCTGACCGGCGAAATGGGCTATCCGTCCGCGCTGACCGCCAAGACCTGGGGATTCCAGGACAGCCTGTTCCGTGGCAACGAACTCAAGTTCAGCCAGGGCTTCGGCTCCTATGTGATGGAAAACATCCTGTTCAAGATCAGCTTCCCGGCCGAATTCCATGCCCAGACCGCCGTCGAATGCGCGATGCAACTGCATCCGGCCGTGAAGGATCGTCTGGATCAAATCGAACGCATCGAGATCGAAACCCAGGAAGCCGGCTGCCGCATCATCGACAAGACCGGCCCGATGAACAACTACGCCGACCGCGACCACTGCATCCAGTACATGGTCGCCGTACCGCTGATCAAGGGTTCGCTGACCGCCGCCGACTATGGTGACGCAGCCGCCGCCGACCCGCGCATCGACGCGCTGCGCGCGATCACCACGGTCAAGGAAAATCCGCGCTTCTCGAAGGAATACCTGGAAGCCGACAAGCGCTACATCGGCAACAGCGTGCAGGTGTTCTTCAAGGATGGCAGCAACACGGAAAAGGTCAGCATCGACGCCCCCATCGGCCACCGCCTGCGCCGTGGCGAAGGCATCCCGGTACTGGTAAAGAAATTCGAAGCCGCCATCGCCAGCAAGCTGTCAGCCAAGAAATGCGCCGCCCTGAACCAGATGTGCGCCGATCAGGCCCGGCTGGAAGCAACACCGGTGCAGGAGTTCATGGAGTTGTTCGCGGTGTAGGGAAGCGGCCTACGCCAAGTGAAGCTTGGCGTGGCCGACACGCCGGTGGAAGCCGGCATTCAGTGCTGATTCAGACTGAGCTTCTGAACCCCGGTCGCCGCCGGGGCGACGAATAGAACCCAATGATTCCGTAGGGCACGCCTGCCGATTACTTCTCTGACAGGCTTACAGCCTGGCCCCCGCCGCTTTTTCCTGGCCCGGCAAGGAAGTCTGCTCGGCGGGCGGTGCAGCGGGGGTTTCGGCGGCCGGCTCGGCAGCGGGCATGTCGCTGAAAGGCGCATTCAACCAAGGTGTATTGGCTGGATCGCCAAGGGCTTCGAACCAGACCCGGGCAGTCTCCGGGTTGGCCGCCTTGGCCAACAGTTCCTGCGTTTTCGGGTCCACCGGCGCCTTCAACCATTTCAGCCAGGTATCGGGATTGGCAGCATTGCCGAGCACACTCCAGGCGCGACCATCGATCGGCAGCATGACCCAGCGCATGATTCGACTGGTGTCGAACAGGATGTTGGTCACGGCGCCGTAGAACTGCTCGTCACTTGCCGCCTGCGCCCATTGTTCGTAAATCTCCGGGTTGCTCCACTCCAGATAGTTCTTCGGCGTGCCCGGGTCGATCAGGCTGGACAGCGTTCGAACATAGGATTGCGGATCAAGGCTGCGATTAGCGAATTCAAAATAGATTCCGGGGTCGGTGAATGCATCCAGCCATTTCAGAAAGTTGCGTGGCGCCTTGAACGACCAGCCGTTGCTGGTGAAGTCGGTGCAGCGGTCGGCAAGTCGTTGCGTGTTGCTGATCGCGCCCTCGGCAGGTTCGACGGGTTTGGCGGCAGCATCCGGCGTGTCGGCCTGCGCGACGGAGATGAACAAGGGGAACAGCGCAAGGAACAGGAGTCCGGGTTTCATGAGGGTTCTCGGCGAAAGACGAAGTTGGGCTGACCACGATATTAGCCCGAAGTATCAGCTTGCTGGTTACGCCAGCGCCAACCAGAAGGGCAAGGTAAGCATCGAAAGCAACGTGGTTAGCGCAACCTGGGCAGCGGTCACCTGCGCATCACCGCCCATGCGCAGCGCCAGCACATAGGCCACGGTGGACATCGGCAATGCCGCAAACAACAGGACGATTTCGAAATGCATTCTGTCGAGGCCGATCGTTTTGCCCAGCCACCAGGCCAGCGCCGGCAACACCAGCAGTTTTACCAGGGCACCATACCAGAGGTGGCCGCGCGCATGCGACAGGCTATCCAGTCGCAGACCGGCGCCGACCACGATCAAACCCAGCGGCAGCGACGCGCGGGCAAGCAACTCGAGGGTTTCCGACAGCAACGCCGGCAAACTCCAGTCAGCCAGCGCAAAGGCGACGCCGCCGGCAGTGGCCATGATCAACGGATTGCCGAGAATTTCGCGCAGCCAGTGCGATTCGCCATGCTTGGCCAGCACCGCCACCGACGCCACATTGGCCAGCGGCACCAGAAACCCCATCAGCAAACCGATCGCGGCGATACCGGGCTGGGCATGCAGCGCGCCGGCCACCGCCAGACCAACATAGCTGTTGAAGCGAAACGAACCCTGAAAAGCGGCGGCGTAAACCCTGGGCGGATCATCAAACAGAAACTGGCTGACATAGCCCAGCACCATGCCGATCAACGTGACAAACAGGCCGGTCAGCAGCATCGGCAACGCGGCCTCGAAATCAATCCGCGCGTGCGACAGGGAATGGAACAGCAGCGCGGGAAAGAACACGAAGTAGATCAGCCGCTCGATGCCGCGCCAGCCCTCTTCCGCTACTTGAGCATGGCGCTTGAGCCCGACGCCGAGCAGGATCAGCGCAAAGATGGGGAAGATGATCAGCGCCAGTCGCATGCCGCGCGCAGTTGTTCAAAGCCTTGCATCAGGGCCGCACATCCACGCTGCCATCCTGCCGCGCCGTGCCCTGCACGATGCGCCCGCCCGGCGTCTTCACGCGCACCATCTCGCCTGGCGCAGCGGCATTCAGCGCGGTCCCTTCCTGGCTGACGGTGAAAGCGGCGGTGCGCGCTTGCAGACGCACCTTGCGGCCGGCCTGGATCACCGCAGGCAGGCTCAGCCAACTGATCAGAATCGGCTGACCGGCGGCGAGCGGGCGATTCACCCTGACATCAGGCGGCAGCACGCGGGGATAAAGATCGGGCGACTGCGCATATTCAATCTGGCGCAATTCGATATCGCCGCCGGCAGGCTGTTCACGCGCAGCGAGCGGCCGGGTGGCGACCAGTCCGGGGCCGCGCAGACGACTCTGGTAGGCAAGATAGAGCAGCCAGCGCGTTGGCGCTTCGCAGCGTGCACCGAGACTGCCGCGTCCCCACAGCGGCGCATTGGCGGGAAGAAAAAAGCGGGGCTCGGCGCAGGCGGGAAGGCGCAGGCGGGGATCGACCTCTCCAATCTCGGCCTCGGCGACGCTGCCCGGAAACGCGGTCGTCGCCTGTTGCATCAGCCAGGCGGCGGCCTCCGCCCGCAGCCTCGGCACATCAAGCAGCCCGCCGCCTGCCGTCGCACGCGACGGCCAGAACAGCAGTTCAACCAGGAGCAGAAAAAACAACATATTCACGCGCATGGAAGCCACTTTTCAGCAAATTTGGGCAAAACTACCCGGACAGCCATTTTCCTCCGAGATATTTCGCCCGTCATGAAACATCCGAATCAGCCCGCCGCAAAGCCCGCGCCCGGCAAACAACCGAACGAACTGGCGCGCGAAGCCATCCGCCTGTTGACTTCAAAGCGATTGCCGCCGACGCCGGACAACTTCCAGAAAGCCTACAACGAAGTCGCCGGACTACCCGAGCAAGCAACAGAGGCCGGCGACACGGCCGAAGTGCGGGAACAGCCCAAATGGCCTGACCTCCTGCGCGGGCTGGTCAAACAGTGGGATCTGCACCAGACCGGGCTGACCCCGGCACGCAAGAAGGAAATGCTCGAACGCGTGCTGATCAATTTTGGCAACGACACACATGCGCTGCACGAAAAGCTGGGCGCGCTGACTCAATCCTGGGCGCGCGGCGCGAATGACAAGGAAGCCACCGCGCCGACGGCGCGTGACGCTGACGCGGCATCCGTCGCAGCAGAAGCATCGGCGCCGAAGTCGAACTATCCCTTGCCCGCCGCAACCGATTGCCAGCCATTGCTGCAAGCACTGGAGAACAATCTTCGCCAGCTTGCCGGCGCCTGCCAGTCGCGATTGCCCGATCTTGCCGCCCGTGCCGAGCATCTGGCCGCCGAGCTGCCCGGCCGCAAGCAGCTCGAAGCGCACCACTACGAAGCCTGGTCGGCGCTCTGGCGCGCGTTGCTGATCCATGTCGAGGACGACCATGAACTGGCCGCCGGTCTGAAACGGCTGATGGGATTGCTGTTCCTCAACATCGGCGAACTGGTCGGCGACGAAGACTGGTTGTCCGGCCAGCTTGCCGCCATGCAGAACCTGATGGCTGGCGAACTGCACGCTGAAGTCCTGCTCGAAGCCGAGCGCGGCTTGCGCGATCTGGCCTACAAGCAGGGCGTCCTCAAGGGCGGCCTGGAAGAAGCCCGTTCGCGCCTGAAAAATCTGGTCTCCACCTTTATCGACCGGGTCGGCGAAATGAGCCAGAGCGCGGATGGCTATCACGCACGCATCGGCGAGTATTCCGAGAAAATCAACCAGGCGCGCGACATCTCGGAACTCGGCGATGTCGTGGGCGGTTTGTCGGCCGATATCGGCGATCTGCGCGATGCCTTGCGCGGCAACCACGCGGAACTGGTCGCCGCGCGCAGCCAGGCCGAGCAAGCCGAGAAGCGGGTGCTTGAACTGCAACAGGAGTTGACCCAGGTCTCCAACCTGGTGCGCGAAGACCAGCTCACCGGCGCGCTCAACCGGCGCGGCATGGATGAAGCCTTCGGGCGTGAACTCGCACGCACCGCCCGCCTGCAAGCGCCGCTGTCCATCGGCATGCTCGACCTCGATCACTTCAAGAAACTGAACGACAGCCTCGGCCATCAGGCCGGCGATGAAGCGCTGCGCCACCTGACCCGCGTCGTGCATGACCTGTTGCGCCCGACCGACACGCTGGCGCGGTATGGCGGCGAGGAGTTTCTGATCCTGCTGCCGAATACCGATCTCGACGAGGCGGAGCATGTGCTGAAGCGCATTCAGCGCGAACTGACCCGCCGTTTCTTCATGCACGACAACGAACGCGTGCTGATCACCTTCAGCGCCGGCGTCGCCCAGCTTCATCCGGACGAGGTGCAGAGCGCGCTGGTGGCGCGCGCCGATGCCGCGATGTATGCAGCCAAGAACCTCGGCCGCAACCGGGTGGAACGGGGCTAAACGCGCAGTGCGGCAACACCCGCGCCTGCTGCCTCGGCGGGCTGTGCGATCAACGCCAGCTTGCCGGCTCGATCCAGCCGCTTGATTTCCCGTTCGCGGCGGAGCGCAGCACCGCGATCACACACAGTTTCGCAATACGCCAGCGCCACCGGCCGGCGCGCGCGGGTATAGCGCGCGCCCAGCGGGGCGCCCGCGTTGTGCTCTTCGACTCGGCGCGCGACATCGGTGCTGATACCGGTATAGAGCGTGCCGTCGGCACAGCGCAGGATGTAGACAAACCAATCTTGCCGAGCAGACTTTCCCGGATTTTGCATTAGGTCGAATTCACGTATTTGCCCATTAGAATACCCGCACGATCGGGTCGGCAATCAATTCTGTACCGAAGAAATGGGAACAGTCATGCATGATTTTCAGGGCCTCGTTGAACCCGCCAATACGCGCCACACCTTACATGACGAGCAAGCCGGCTTGGCGTCCGGTCAGAACCTGCAACGCCGCCGATTTCTGCGGGCCTCACTGGGCATCGCCCTGCTTGCCGGCACTGGCACGCTTTCCGGTTGCTCGATCAACCCGGAACCCGGTTTACGCATCGCCACCAACCCCTGGATCGGCTACGAACTGCTCTACCTGAGCCGCGACCTTGCTGAATCCGAAGCGGATGACGCCCACCGCGTGCGTCTGGTCGAACTGCTCTCCAACTCCGATTCGCTGCAAGCCTTGGCCGCCGGCACCGTCGATGGCGCCGGCCTGACCCTGGATGAAGCGATCGCCGCGCGCGCCGCCGGACTGGATCTCAAGATCGTGCTGGTCTTCGATTTTTCCGCCGGCGCCGATGTGCTGCTGGCCCGGCCAGGCATAGATCAACTCGGCGCACTGAAAGGGAAACGCATCGGCGTCGAACAGACCGGCGTCGGCGCCCTGATGCTGGACGCGGCCCTGAAACAGGCGGGCCTGGCAGCCAGGGACATCGAGGTGGTCAGCCTCACAGTGGACCAGCATCTGGCCGCCTTCAGCAGCGGCAAGGTGGATGCCCTGGTCACCTTCGAACCCATTGCCGGTCAGGTTGTCGCGGCCGGCGGTCGTCGACTGTTCGACAGTCGCGCCATTCCTGGCGCCATCGTCGATGTACTGGCGATCTCATCCTCAGCGCTGATGGCCAGTCCGCGCACCGCGCGCACACTGTTGGCGCGCTACTTCAAAGCACAGACCTATCTGCGCGAGCATCCGCGCGACGCGCATCGACGCATGGCGCCCCGTCTTGGGCTGACGCCCGAGGCCATGCAGGCCGGTTATCAGGGCCTGGTATTGCCGGACCTCGCGGAAAATCGACGCCTGCTGGGTGGCGCACCTTCACCCCTTCAGGTTGGCGCTGCAAAACTGGCGACATTGATGCTGGAAAAGAAACTCCTCGCCCGGCCGATAGAGGTATCCGATTTCATCGTCGACACCTACTTGCCTGAGGCTTGGGAAGCATGAACATCGCAAAGCCCGCACCGCCGTCCCTGCCCGCCGCCAGGCGCCTGCCGCTGCGCATCGTCCTGCCCTTCGGCCTGCTGGCGTTGTGGTTGCTGATTCTTGGCCTGTCGATGAGCAACACGCTCTGGCACCACGCCCGCCTGGTCCACGCCCAGGCCCGCATCGACCTGCTGAGCGAAACCGCCCACCTGGCGCGCATGGCCGAGCGCGGCCTGGTCAGCGCACCGCATCTGGTCGAAGCCGATGTCACGCATATCGGCGCCAATGAGCAGGTAACCTTCGCCGCAGTGCTCGACCCCGACGGGCGAGTGATTTTCGCCAATCACCTGGCCTGGAAGGGCAAGCCGGCCGACGCGGTGATTCCCGGCTTTGACCGCCAGCGTTTCGAACGCAGCGTGCATAGCCGACTGCCCGACCTGACGACGAACATGGACAGCCCGCGGCCCTCGGCGATGATGGCCTTCACGCCGCCGTCTAGCGAGCCGGCAGTGCGAAACCTGAAACAAGGCGTGGTGTATCTGGAATTCGATCTGCGCAAGCCCGAATACCAGGCACGCCTCCATGTCCTCAAGTCACGGCTGCCTGATCTGCTAGCTGCCCTTGCGCTCACCCTGCTCCTGGTCTGGCTGCTGCACCGGCATGTAAGCAAACCGTTGACCGCGCTCGACAAGGCCAGTCGCCGCATCGCGGAAGGTGACTTCACTGCGCGCGCTGACGAGGCGGGGCCGAGCGAGATCGCCGAACTGGCGCGATCCTTCAATGTCATGAGCGAGCGCCTGCATAACGCCATGGAGAATCTGCAGGTCAGCGAGGAACAACTAACGGTGACCCTGCATTCGATCGGCGATGCCCTGATCGCGACCGATCTGGCCGGACAGATCACCCTGATGAATCCGGTAGCCGAGCGGCTGACCGGCTGGTTGCTGGATGAAGCGCGCGGGCGGGGCATCGGCGAGATATTCCGCATCGAAAACGCCAGGACTGGCGCGAGCGCGGAAATCCCCATAGATCGCGTTCTGGCCGAGGGCATGGTGGTCGGACTTGCCAACCATACCGTGCTGATTTCCCGGGATGGATGCCGCTATCACATTGCCGATAGCGCGGCGCCGATTCGCGACAGCGAGGCGCATCTGGTCGGCGTGGTCATGGTGTTCCACACAGTCGATGAGGAATACCGCCTGAACGAAGCGCTCGCCGAAAGCGAAAAGCATTTCCGCACCCTGGCTGATTCGGGCCAGGCGTTGATCTGGACTTCGCGCCTGGATAAGAGCTGCGATTACTTCAACCAGGTCTGGCTCGATTTCACCGGACGCCCGCTGGAGCAGGAACTCGGCATTGGCTGGACCCAGGGCGTGCATCCGGAGGATTACCAGCACTGCCTCGAAACCTACGTCCAGGCATTCGATCGGCGCGAGGCCTTCAGCATGGTTTACCGTTTGCGCCGCCATGACGGCGAATACCGCTGGCTGCTCGATGAAGGCATGCCGCGCTTTGACACGCAGGGCAATTTCCTCGGCTATGTCGGTCATTGCCTGGATGTCACCGAACAGCGCCAGGCGGAAGCCGACATCCGTCAACTGGCTTATTACGACGCGCTCACCGGTCTGGCCAATCGGCGTCTGTTCATGGATCGCCTGACACAGGCGCTGGCGGCCGCACGACGCGGCGAACATTTCGGCGCGCTGTTGTTCATCGACCTCGACCAGTTCAAACGCGTCAACGACGCGCGTGGCCACGACATCGGCGACGCCGTCCTGCGCCAGGTGGGCAACCGCCTGACCCGTTTCATGCGCGAGGAAGACACCGTCGCACGGCTCGGCGGCGACGAGTTCGTCGTCCTGCTGGTCAACCTCGCGAATACCCCGGAGGGATCGGCGCGCCTGGCGCTGGGCGTTGCGGAAAAGATTCGCGGCATCATGCATACACCGTTCCTGGTGGACAACGCCGACTATCACATCGGCGCCAGCATCGGCATCACGGTCTTTCCCAAAGCGGGAGAAAACGAGGATGACCTGCTGCGTGAAGCCGACACCGCGATGTACCGCGCCAAGGATGCCGGCCGCAACACCGTGGTCTACTTCGAACCCGCCATGCAGGAAAACGTGCAGGCCCGACTGGCGCTGGAACAGGATCTGCACCTCGCCATCGACCAGAACGAACTGCGCCTTTTCCTGCAACCGCAGGTTGATCGCAACGGACACCTGGTCGGCGCCGAAGCCCTGCTGCGCTGGCAACACCCGGTGCGCGGCCTGATTTCGCCGCTGGCGTTCATACCGGTAGCGGAGGAATCCGGCCAGATCATCGAACTGGGGGAATGGGTGCTGGGCGAGGCGGCGCGTCTGCTGAAGGAATTCGACGATCTCGGCCGCCCGCTGCGCCTGGCGGTCAACGTCAGTCCGCGCCAGTTCCGCCACCCCGGTTTTGTCGCCCAGGTACGCGAGATACTGCGCGCGGCCGGCGCCGACCCGACGCATCTGCTGCTGGAAGTCACCGAAAGCCTGGTCATTGAGAACGTCCATGACACCATCGCCAAGATGGAGGAATTGAACAAGCTCGGCATTCATTTCTCCATCGACGACTTCGGTACCGGCTATTCCTCGCTCTCCTACCTGAAACGCATGCCCCTGCACGAACTGAAGATCGACCGTACTTTTGTCCAGGATGCCCCGCGCGATCCCAATGATGCCGCGCTGGTGGAAACCATCCTGTCGGTGGCGCGGCACCTGAACCTGTCGGTGGTGGCAGAGGGCGTGGAGAACGAAGCCCAGTTCTCGTTCCTGAAAGACCGTCATTGCGGCAGTTATCAGGGCTACCTGTTCGACCGCGCGCTACCGATGGATGAATTCAGGGCGAAGTGGCGCGCTTGAAGGCCAGCAGGCTTGCGGAATCGGCCTGCTAGCGGGCCGCCTGCTCGTCCGGCAGTTTCTTGCCCGGATTGAGCAGGCCGAGCGGGTCGAACAGGCGCTTCACGTCACGCATCATCGCCAGCGTCGCGGCATCGAGTTCGCGCCCGACGTAATGCCGCTTCTCGCTGCCGATGCCATGTTCGCCGGACAGACTGCCGCCAAGGCCGATAACCGCCTCGATCAGCGCGTCGCGACAATTGCGTGCGCGCGTCATTTCATCGGCATCGTCCGCATGCACCATCAGATTCACATGCAGATTGCCGTTGCCGGCATGGCCGAAACTGACGATAGGCACGCCATGATGCTTGCCGAGCGCGTCGATGGCGTTGACCAGATTGGCCAGGCGCGCCACCGGCACCACCACATCCTCGTTGATTTTCAGCGGCGCGATTTTCTTTACCGCGTGCGACAGCGATTTGCGTGCAATCCACAGCGCCGCGATGGCTTCGGCGGTGAATCCGCTCTGGATTTCCAGCAAGCCGTCGCCGACCAGCGAATGTTCCAGCGCCGCGATCTGGCGCGGCACATCTGCCGCAACGCCATCGGCTTCCACCATCAGCACAGCCTGTGTGCCGGTCGGCAGGCCTTCCGCCGCGCCGTATTCGCGAATCGTGTCGATCGCGCGGCGATCCATGAATTCAAGTGCGCTGGGCACGACGGGTTGCGCCATGATCCGGCTGACCGCCGCGCACGCCGCCGCGTTGCTGGCGTAGCAGACGCGCAGCGTGGCGACGCTTTCCGGCGCCGGAATCAGCTTCAACGTGGCCTCGGTAATCAATGCCAGCGTGCCCTCCGAACCGACCAGCAAGCGGGTCAGATCGTAGGCGGTCGCGTATTTGGTGGTGCGCCCGCCGACGCGAATCTCGCGGCCGTCGCCGGTCACCGCGCGCAAACCGAGAACATGGTCGCGCGTCGCGCCATATTTCACGCAGCGCGGCCCGGCCGCGTTCATCGCCAGATTGCCGCCGATACGGCAATAGGCGCCGGAGCCGGGATCGGGCGCGTACATCAGCCCGACCGTATTGGCCAGCGCGTCGATGTCGTCGGTCACCACGCCTGGCTCGACCACAACCAGCCGATTGGCGGCGTCGAACTCGATGATGCGTGTCATGCACTCGAAGCTGACCACCAGGCTCCCTGTGACCGGCATCGCGCCGCCGACATTGCCGGAACCAGCGCCGCGCGCCACCAGCGCCAGTCGATGCCGGTTGGCCAGTTGGACGATGGCGACCACATCGTCATGACTGGTGGGAAACAGCACCGCGTCGGGCAGACAGGATTTCGGCGTTTCATCGCTGGCATACAGCGCCAGCGTGGCGGCATCGGCAAACACCCGGTCAACGCCCAGCAGCGCCTGCAATTCAGCCAGGATGGCGGCGCTCAGCATGTGTGGTTCACCCCAGCGCCGGCTCGACCACCTCGGCGACACTGGCCAAGGCATCGCTGTCGGCATAGCGGCCGTAAACCTCCTGCACGGCGGCTTCATAGATGATGCGGTTGAACGCCGAACTGTTCTGGTCCTGCATCGTGTGCCTGATCGCCTGGGTCATCACCTTGTCGAGCGAAACGATGCGCTTGGCCCGGATCACGCCGTCTTCGGCATCGACCAGAATCATCCGGAAGCGCGCCCGGTCGCCCGGCGTTTCATTCGGCAACTCGCGCTGCGCCTCGGGAACCAGATGGATATTGAACGCCACGTCGGACCACTCGCAAACGTCCTTGATCTTGTAAAGCAGAAACGCCGCCGGCCCGTGCGTGAACAGGCCGACTTCCATCGGCTGGACGCGGAAGCCATCGACTTCGGTCGGCGTCGGGCTGCCCCAGAACAGCACCAGTTCATGCGCGCCGCCAATGTAGGCGTAGCGCGCACCCTCGTCGTAGCGGGCATGGTCGGGGCTGTAGACCTCGCCGACCTGGCGCGTGGTCATTGATCCTGCTCCGGCAGCAGCGATGCCAGCATCGCCACCATGTCGGGGTCGAAATCAAAGCCCGGCTCCTGGCCCGGATTGATCGACAAAGCCATGTCTGCGCCCATGCGCTTGACGATCCAGGACACCTCGGTCAGCAAGCCGCCGCTGTAGCCGGGGAACTCGGCGGTAAAAGCCTTGGCGCGTTCGGGTGAGGAAAATGCGATGAACACCCGATTGCCCTCCTCGTCCTCGATGACCATGGGATCAGCCTTGGTAGAGAGCTGAAAACCGGCAATCTGGTGTTTTTCATCCTTGATCGGCATGAAAACCTGATGATCGAGCAACTGGCGGGCGAAGGTTTCCGGGTCGATATTGCCCTGGTCCATCTCGGACAACAGGCGTTCCACTTCGTTACGGGCGGTGATTGAGTTCATGGGATGTGCTGCAATGCGGAAGAGCGGGCAGGATACCACCGCCCCCCAAGCCCGGAAACGGCCCGAACATCCCATGCCGGCCGTGCCGGAAGCAAACAGGTAGCCTGGATGGAGCGATAGCGGAATCCAGGGCAGGAATCCCTCAAGTTGATGGAAAGGAAACCATGCTGAGACTGGGCATAGATCTGGGCGGAACCAAGATCGAAATCGCCGCCTTTGATGAACATGGACGCGAATTGCTGCGCCGCCGCGTCGCCACGCCGCAAGGCGACTACCGCGCCACCGTCGGCACGATCGCCGCGCTGATCGAGGCGGTAGAAAGCGAACTGCATGCGCGCGGCAGCGTCGGCATCGGCATGCCAGGCGCCGAATCAAGAAACAGCGGCCTTATCAAGAACGCCAACTCCACCTGCCTGATCGGCCAGCCCTTGCGGCGCGATCTGCAAACCCTGCTGCAACGCGAAATCCGCCTCGCCAACGACGCCAACTGCTTTGCCCTGTCGGAGGCGGTCGATGGCGCGGCAGCCGGCGCCGAAGTCGTGTTCGGCGTCATCCTCGGCACCGGCTGCGGCGGCGGCATCGTCGTGCGCGGCCAGGTGCTCACCGGCACCAACGCCATCGCCGGCGAATGGGGCCACAACCCGCTGCCCTGGCCGACCGACACCGAACGCCCCGGCCCGGCGTGTTACTGCGGCAAACACGGCTGCAACGAAACCTGGCTGTCCGGCCCCGGCCTGGCGCGCGACCACTTCGCCCACAGCGGCCAGACGCTGACCGCCGACGCCATCGCCAACAGCCCCGACCCCGCCTGCCAGGCCAGCCTGGCGCGCTACGAAGACCGCCTCGCACGCGGCCTGGCGAATGTCATCAACCTGCTCGACCCGGATGTCATCGTGCTCGGCGGCGGCCTGTCCAATATCGCCCGACTGTATGAAAACGTACCGCGCCTGTGGTCGCGTTACGTCTTCTCCGACCACGTCGCCACCCGCCTGGTCGCGCCGCTGCATGGCGACTCCAGCGGCGTGCGCGGCGCCGCTTGGTTGTGGAATACGGCCTGACGCAACCTCCCGGGGTTCAACCAGCGGCGCCCCTTGGTCAAGCCACGCTCAAACTCGACGCAACCCAAGAAGTTTCAGGCGCGCCCCTAAAAATTTGCCGTAGATCAACCGTACCAACGTTAATGGTTTTGCATTCCGCAATTTGCTCCTAGCATGAAATCGGCCGGAGCACCGGCGAACATGAGACGAGGAGACTGACATGGATACCCAGACCGAACCCCAGCAGCATGGCGCTCATTCCGAGCGCCGCCATCATCCCCACTTGCGGGCCATTTACCCGGATGCCTGCCGACATATCGAGCATCTTTTCCACCACCGCCAGGACTGGGCCGGCAGCCCGATCGACTATCTGGCGCAGCGCCTCATTCATGAGGCCTATCCGCAGCTTGGCAGCAGCGATGTCCGTGCCCTGGTCGGCGCGATCGAGCGCGTGCATCAAGCCCGGACAAAGGCCAAAATAGCGCATTGATGCTTCATTGGCGCGCGGGGCGGGGCGAAAGTCCATCCCGCCGCATGGGGTGTCGCAACGATCCTCATGGAGTCCGCGTGGCCACTGCAAGCATCTGTAAATTCGTGTTGGAAGTGACCGCATTTCGCGGCAATGTCGCCATGCGATTACGTCTGGCACGAGTTCTCGCTTTGTTGGCGCTGGCGGGATTGCATATTTTGACACCGCTTGCCGCGCATGCGGCCTGTCGGGAAGCCGTCAACTCCACGCTGCCCATGCCGACCTGGACCTGGTTGCGCGGCTGGCGCGCGGATTTGGCCGCGCCGACGCGGCTTGCGGTGGATGGGGCGGGTCGCGTCCTGGTCACCGATCCGGGCAAGGGTCAGGTCGTTTCGCGCGCTTCCGACGGTGCGATTGCCTTCCGCAGGACCGGTCTTGGCAGCCCGATCAGCATTGCCGTCGATGCCTCCGGCAACACACTGATCGGCGATCGTGATCGCGGTCGTGTCACTTTTCATGACGAGCAATGGAATGCGCGCCATGCGCTCGGCATCGGCGACGGCGAATTCGGCCTGCCCGGCGACATCGCCATCGACCCGGCTGGCGGCGAGATCTTTGTCAGCGATACCGCTCGCCATGTCGTCGTCGTGTATTCGGCGGCAGGCTTGCGTCTGCGTACCATCGGCGCCCCGGCGCCGAGCGACGATACGCCCGCCGCCGATGGTCTGTTTCGCACACCGACCGGCATCGCCATCGCCGGCAACGAACTGCTCGTCGCCGACCAGCTCAATTTCCGCATTCAGGCTTTCGACAAGACCAGCGGCGCATTTCTGTACTGCATCGGCAATTACCGTTCGAGCAGCTTCTTTGCTCCCGCCAGCGGCCCGGCGCGCACGCTCGGCTTGCCGCAAGGGCTGTGGGTCGATACCGCCGGCCGGCTTTATGTCGCCGACGCCTACCAGGGCCAGATTCACGTCATTGATCGCGGCAACGGCGCACTCATCGGTTCGATCGGCGTACTTGCCGACGAAGCCGGCACGCTGCACGCGCCGAGCGATATCCTGATTGACGCCAACGGTCGCCTGTTTGTCGCCTCGGCCAATAACGCCCGTCTGGATATGTTCGGTCTGGATGCCTACACCGATCCGGAACGCTTCGCACCGGCCGTCGCCCGCATCGTTCCGGAGCGGATCGAGCGCCCTTCGGCGGCCACAAGAATCGATGCATTTATCGAAGTGCCGGGCTACCGGGCGCTCGACATCGCCCCCGCCTCGTTGCGCATCAACGGTTTGACCGCAACACCGATCTCTACCCTGGATGGTGACGGCAACGGCATTCCCGAATTACGTCTTTCGGTCAGCGGCGCGGCGCTACTGCCGACATTGGGCACGGGTGACAGCGGCACGGTGCGGGTCATCGGCACGATCGGCGCGCTGCGTTTCGAAACAACAACCGCGCTTGCCATTGTCGATCGCGCAGTCGTCGCGCCACCACCCCAGGTTACCCCGCCGCGCGGTCGCGGCCCGTTCAGCCGCTATTTCAAGGCGGTCCGCAATTTCAAAATCCCGGTCAGGAAATCTTCCCCGGCGAGGCGCCCATGAAATTTCCTTACCTGGACTGGCGCCGTCTGCGCGCGTTGACCGCCGGCCTGCTGGGTTTGAGCGTCGTCGCCAGTGTGCTGGCGCTTGATCCGCCGCACGACGCCTCGCGCAATATCCAGTGCATCACCTGCCACGCACTGCACAACTCCCCCGGCGGCACACTCAATCGCGTTGCCGGCAATGCCAATGTCTGCCTCGCCTGTCACATTCCCGCCGGCCAGGCCGCCGCGCGACCGCTTGCCAGCGCCGACCAGGCCTTGCCTCCAATGCCCAACCCATCCGGCTGGACTGCCGGACGCGGTATTTCGCATCGCTGGGATTCCGGCCCGAGCGGCCACGTAAAACCGGTTTCCGGCAATACCTCCACCGGCATCGTTGCCTCCGGCGGCGCTTACAGCGGCCGTATCGAGGAGGTTTACACCATCACCATCGCCACGGCGGGGGCAGCCGGAAGCGCGACCTTCAACTGGAGCAGCCTGCGCGATGGCAGCGGAACCGGCGTACTTACCGGTATCAACATCGCGATCGGCGGCAAGGGTCTGACCTTGAGCTTCGCCAACGGCGCGGCGACGCCGTCGTTCAAGGCGGGAGACCAATGGACGCTGTACGCGCGGACCGATCTGCGCCTGCCGACCACCACGGATGCGTTTGAACGACCGCTCGGCCAGCGCGT
>CAMDGQ010000034.1 GCA_945897955.1 Tepidiphilus sp. J10
TGCCGCAAACGATCCAGCAGCACGTCAAAATCTCCCGCTTCCACCTCGCCCCGGTCATAGGCCGCCAGCCTCCGTTCGCACTCTCCCTGCCAGGCGGACAACCAGTCCGGGTCGCGCGGCGTGGCCATCTCGTACACCACCTCCGCCAGCATCAGTTGTTCCTCGGCGGATAGTCCCCGAGCCTGCTCGATCAACGTTTCCATACGCGTGTTCATCACTCGCCCTCCTCAATTCAACACCACGATTTTCAACGGCTCGATGCCCCGGTCGTCAACGATCTTCACAGCGACCTTGCGGTTCTCTCCTGCCGCGAAGGGCAGCGTGGCCGTGCCCTGGAACTGGCCCAGCAGGCTCTCGTCCAGTTCGGTGCGGATGTCCTTGTTCAGCTTCTCCCAGCCTTCGCCGTTGCTGGTCATCGGGAAGAACACCTGGTGCGGGAATAGCGAGCGTTCGCCGTAATCGGTATCCAGCGACCACATCGCGATCTTGTTCTTGCTGCCGGAGACCGGTTCGCCCTTGGCGGTATCGAAATAGTCGAAACCGTTCACCTCCACCTGGTAAAGACCGTCATCAAGTTTGCGCACCTCGACATCCGGCTGGCCCATCAGCCAGAACGACTGGTTGGTGCTGCGCGCCTTCTTCAAATCTTCGGTCAGCAGGTCGGTGTTCGTCTGCGCCTTGATTCCCGGCAGTCTCGCAGAAACGCGGCACGTTCTTCCTGCCTGTCCAGAACCGGTGCAGACAGGTTCTTATGCATCATCATGCCGACGTGAATCCTCCTGGTATTCATACATGGCATCCCAGACCCGCATGTAGGCATGATGTCGACGCCGTTCCTTCACCGATGATTTGAAATTCGGGTAGGTGGTTTGCCGGACAGCAACCGCGATACGTTGCGCCACCTGCTCGCGGTCGATGCGGGCGCGGTACAGGTAGTCGGTACCGCCGCCTTTGCTCACATCGGCATCGGGGAATACCCGTTTGATGTCTTCCGGCTTCCTGGCCCTGACCAGCAGGGTCGAGCCGTCGCCTCCCTTGTCCACGATGGAGAGAAACGCGTCAGAGAGAAATATCCACATTGCTGCTGCCTCCTGATTGATTGATCAGCCTCATCCTGCCAACGGCACGCCCCAAATCCAGACATCTGCGCCGATGCCGGTGGGTTTGTTGCATGTAGCCTCTTCATGGTTGTACGACCTGCCTGCTTCATCGGATGCGATGAGGCTACCCGCTGCATCCCCATCCACTTGCAGGCGATCCGTTATTCGGGACCAGCCTAGGGGCGAAAACACTTCTCGCCGCAAAACATGCAGCAAAGACTGATCCATGGAAAGCCGGGTAGGCCAGATGCCATGGCGCGCGCGGAATTCGTCAATGGTGTAGATGACGCGATGCCCGGAAGCGAGCTTTCGGCTGCCAGGATTGGCGAAATAGGCGGATTCCACTGCGTCTAGCCACGGCTCATCTGAAAACCAGCCTCGCCACTCGCTTTTGCGTTGCAACAGAGCAGTGACGAGCGCGTGGTCAACGGGACGATTCAGTTGGCTGACAAGTTTGTCGGCCGGCACCAGGGACACGGCCTGGCTTTCCCATCCCATCCCGGCCGGACAGCCGGCGACCCGCCGTGCCAGGTAGTAGCGGGTGAAGGTCTGCGAGCGTTTTGAATCCGCAAGGAAGCTGAATGGTTCAACCAACAGACCGGCTTCTTCGTAGGCTTCCCTGACGGCGGCAATACGCAGGGTTTGCCCCTCCGACCGTCCCTTGGGGAAGGTGCGGGTGTAGCCACCGAATTGGTTGGTCGGGTGGACGATCCAGACCCGGCCGTCGGGCTCGACGATGACGGCACCGGCCGCTGGCTCCAGCCCCGCCGGGCACTGGTAGGCCGGTTCGTTGAATTCCCGCGCCTGGCCCAGGTGCGAAAACTCGGCCTCGGAAGCCTGTGCATTTTCCAGGGGGACGGCGTTGAGCACTGACGGGCAAACGCCTGCGGGGATGACATGAACCATGGCATCCGGATCAAGCCAGTTCTCCGGTGGGCTGGGAATGGTGGGAGCAAGAATCCTGACCTTCATTCCCTGATGGTTGAGTTGCGGGTGGTATATCGAATGGCTTTGCGTCATTTATTAGCTGCTCAAGTTGTTATTTCACTTGGGTGACTTCGGCACGGTGGTCTGGTTGATCAAACATCATGCCGTTGCAACAAGCTCCTGCATGACTCCAACAGTGCGTGTGACTTCATCCGCCAATCGGCCAGGAAGTTTGGCCTGATATATCTCTGCCAGCGATTGGTAATACCAGAGCACCTGCTCGCGCGATGCGCTGAAACGTTTGAACACGGCCGAACCGATGGCATGCTGGTCCGAGACAATGGCGCGGGCGTTGTGCAGTTTGTCGCAGGCCGAAACCAGCAGCACGTCCGGTCCTTCTTGTTGCAGATGCAGGAGATAGCTTGTCTTGCGCTCCTGCCAAGGCGGTTTCGGCGTGGTGTCGGCATCGGTGCAGGCGCGCACGATACGAGCAACCCGCTCGCCGAATTTTTCCCGGATGACGGGTTCGTTGACGATGCCGCAATCCTCGATCACGTCATGCAACAGGCCGGCGATGGCCTGGTCTTCGTCGCCGCCATGTTCCAGCACCAGCGCGGAAACCGACATCAGATGAGACACATAGGGGATGCTGGTGTCTTTGCGTACCTGCGCGGCGTGGGCGGTGGCGGCGAAGGTGAAGGCGTCGGCAAGACGATCGGGATTCACTCCGTTGTTCATTTCATATCTCCTTGGGGTTGAGTTCGTTGTTGTTGGACAACAGTTTGCGCATGAAGCTTTCGAATGCCGGACGGTCGTCGCCGTAGAGGGTTCGCCAGTTCTCGCGGCGGCGCGTTTCCGCCAATTTGCGCTGGCGCAATAGGTGCTGTTCCAGCCAGGGTTCGGGATGCTCGCATTCGAGAACGATGTCGAGCAGGGTCGGCCAATCGACTTCGAACTCCTGAAGAAAATAGACCGGGGCGCCGTCGATGATCTCCGTTAGATCGGGTTCCGGAGAGTTTGGCAGAACGCCCCAACCATTCGGCACGGCATAGGGACGTGCGTTATCACGCGGCGCCCAGACGAAATACGCCCATTGCGCGGGGAAGCAAGCGCGCTCGCCCTCCTCGATGACGAAACCGCGTTGGCAAATTTGTATCGTTGCCGCGCACCAGCAACCAGGCACCCATTCCGGGCAGATATTGAGTATCTCCATGACGACTCCCACTGGCGGCCCGAACAAAATGCCCGGCACCGTTGTTATTGTCATGCCCCGTTGTCTCACAGGGTGAGCCCGGGCGTTCAGCTTCGCCAGGTGGTCCCGCCCATGTCAGCATCATTGCCACCCGGTCAGGCTGGAAGCGGCTTGCCTGCTCAAACTTCTATGCGGATGCTCGTGGACAAGGCCGGCGCTGCAAGACGAAAACCCAATAAAAAAACCCGCACTTGGGCGGGTTTAGTGGACTGCCTTGGACTGCTTGTTGGTGCCCCGAGCCAGACTCGAACTGGCACGCCTTGCGGCGCGGGATTTTGAATCCCGTGCGTCTACCGATTCCGCCATCGGGGCTGGAATGGGCGGCGATTATGGCTGAAGGCACGCATTGCGGGCAACGTATAATCGCCGCCCCCATGAAAACCAGTGACTTTGACTACGACCTGCCCGATGCGCTGATCGCGCGTTATCCGCTGGCGCGACGCGATGCCAGTCGGCTGTTGCATGTCGATGCGGCTATCTCCGGCTTTACGGATCGGCTGTTCGCCGAGTTGCCGAGTTTTTTCCGGCCGGGCGATCTGCTGGTGTTCAACGATACCCGCGTGATCAAGGCGCGCCTGCACGGCGAGAAGGCCAGCGGCGGCAAGATCGAGGCGCTGGTGGAGCGGGTGCTGGGCGAACACGAGGCCCTGTTGTTCATGCGCGCCAGCAAGTCGCCCAAGCCGGGCGCGCAGATTCGTTTTGCCGGTGAGATCGGGTGCCAAGTCACCGGGCGCGAGGGCGATCTGTTTCGCGTTGCCTTCGATCCGGCGCGGACGGTGTTGGAGTGGCTCGATCAATATGGCGAGATTCCGCTGCCGCCTTATATCGACCGCGCCGTCGATGCGGACGATGACGCGCGCTATCAGACCGTCTATGCCCGCAATCCCGGCGCTGTGGCTGCTCCCACTGCCGGCCTGCATTTCGATGAAGCGATGCTGGCGGCAATGCACGCGCTGGGCGTGGAAACCGCGTTCGTGACTTTGCATGTCGGCGCGGGCACGTTTCAGCCGGTGCGTGCCGAAACGCTGGCTGAACATGTGATGCATACCGAACGCTATGCCATTCCAGCCGAGACGGTCGCGGCGGTGGCAGCGGCGCGGCAACGCGGCGGGCGGATTTGCGCGGTGGGTACGACGAGCCTGCGCGCACTCGAGTCGGCCGCGCGCTCCGGCGTATTGCAGGCCGGCGAAGGCGAGACGGATTTGTTCATTACGCCGGGTTATCGTTTCAATGTGGTGGAACGTCTGCTCACGAATTTCCATTTGCCGAAATCGACGCTGCTGATGCTGGTTTCCGCATTCGGCGGTACGGTGCTGCTGCGTCAGGCCTATGCGCATGCTGTGGCGCAGCAATATCGTTTCTTCAGCTACGGTGATGCAATGCTGATCGAGCGGCTGGATTGATCAAACTCCCGTCCTGGTACAAAAGATGCTTTCTATTCAAGGGCTTTTCACTTATAGTGCGCGCCGTTGTGCAATGCAGTAGTTGGCTTCGCGATCTCCTGATCGTTGTTTCATCTAGCCCACGGGACTGTTTTCACAGCCCCATCGTCCCCGACCTCACCTGATCCTTTCCACGGAATTCGCTTCTGTCGATTCGGCTTCGCGGCATCCGGTTGGCGCCGATGTTTCGCGAGAATCGATGCGACCGAGACTTTTCGGCGCGAGCGCTTCTGTTTTGCGCCCCGTGTTTTGAACACACATCGGGCGCTGATGTCCTTTGTCCGCCCACCTTGTTGGGCGGCGGGACGGGTATTGAAAGGATTTACATGAGTTTCGCTGATCTGGGTCTGAACCCCATCGTTTTGAAGTGTCTGGAAACCACCGGCTATACCGAGCCGACGCAAGTCCAGATGGAAGCCGTGCCCGCCGCGCTGGCCGGTTCCGATTTGCTGGTCTCCAGCCACACCGGCAGCGGCAAGACCGCCGCCTTCCTGTTGCCCAGCCTGCACAAGCTGGCTGAACCCTCGCAATTGCCCGGCGTCGGCCCGCGTCTGCTGGTGCTGACCCCGACCCGCGAACTGGCCTTGCAGGTGCAGAAGCAGGCTGCCATTTACGGCGCCGGCATCAAGAAGCTGCGCACGGTCTGTCTGGTCGGCGGCGCGCCGTTCGGCCCGCAGTTCCAGGCCATGCGCTACAACCCGGAAGTGATGATCGCCACCCCCGGCCGTCTGATCGACCACATCGAACGCGGCCGTATCGACTTCTCGCGCCTGGAAGTGCTGGTGCTGGACGAAGCCGACCGCATGCTGGACATGGGTTTCATCGAAGACATCGAGCACATCGTGTCGAAGACCCCGGAGTCGCGTCAGACCCTGCTGTTCTCCGCCACGCTGGACGGCATGGTGGGCAAGCTGGCGATGAACATGACCAGGTCGCCGAAGCGCATCGAAGTCGCCACCAGGGAAGAGCACAAAGCCAACATCGACCAGCGCCTGCTGTTCACCGACGACGTCGGCCACAAGCGCCGTCTGCTCGACGTGCTGCTGCGCGATGTCGAACTGACCCAGGCGGTGATCTTTACCGCCACCAAGATGAGCGCCGACGATCTGTCGGAAAGCCTGCTGGAACAGGGTTTCTCCGCCGCCGCGCTGCATGGCGACATGCCGCAGCACAAGCGCAACCGCACTTTGCAGCGTTTGCGTGATGGCCAGGTCAAGTTCCTGGTGGCGACCGACGTTGCCGCGCGCGGCATCGACGTTGCCGGCATCAGCCACGTCATCAACTTCGACGCGCCGCGCGCGGCCGAAGACTATGTGCATCGCATCGGCCGTACCGGCCGTGCCGGTCGCACCGGTATCGCGGTGACCTTCATCGCCGGCCGCGAGCGCGGTCTGGTGCGTGATATCGAGCGCTATACCGGCCAGGCCGTGCGCGTTGACGTAATTCCCGGCCATGAGCCGCAAGCGCGCCCCGAGCGCAGCTTTGCCGGCAAGCCGCGTTCCGGCGGCGGCAAGGACTGGGGCAACAAGCCGCGTTCGAGCAGCGGCGGCTACCAGGGACGAGGCGGCAGCTGGGCCGGTCAGAATGGTGGCCAGAACGGCGGTCAGAACGCCGGCTCGGGTCAAGGCTATGCCGGCGCCCGCGCACGTTCCGAAGACAGTCGCGGCAATGCTTACGGCGCCCCGGCGGGAGCCGGCAATGCAGGCAACGGTGGCGGCTGGCAGGGTCGTTCAGACTCTCGCCCGGCATGGAACAAGCCGGATGCCCGTCCCGTGTCGGCCAAGCCGGCGCATTCGTGGGATCGCCCGGAAAAGACCAGCTCCTGGACCAAGCCGGAAGTTCGCCCGGCCTACAAGGGCGCGCACAGTCAGAATGACGATCATCGTCCGGCCGCCGCCAAGCCGCGCGGACGTCAGAGCTGGTAAGTCCGAGAGCTCTGGTCTGACAGACCCGCAGTGATGAACTGGCGCCCTGAACGGGCGCCAGTTCATTTCCGGGGTTGCGGCTCGCAGGTCCAGCGCACAGGATCGCTCGCCTTGCCGGTGAACTCGCCGGCATTGACTTCCAGCACATATGAAACCGGACCGGGCGGCAGATGGATCGGACAGGGCATTGCGGTGCATGGTTGCAGGGTCATGCTGCCAAGCACCTTGCGCCCGGGGCTGACCCAGATCAGGTCGATGGGGAAACTCATGTCTCTCATCCAGAAGCCATGTTTGCCCGGCGAGGGGAACACAAACCACATGCCCTTTTCCGCTGCAAGCGATTCGCGGCCGGATAGACCGCGTTCTCGTTCCCGCAAGTTGGCGGCGATATCTATATGGAAGGTCTGCGCGCCTACTTCGATCTGTCGCGCCAGCGCCGGGGTGCAGGCTTCACCGGCTTGCGCGGGGGGCGGCATTACCGCGCAGAGGCATGCAACAACTAAAGCCAGCGGCGCGCGCATTAAACTCGCGGGCCTGATCGGTTTGCCGATTGGGTTGCCGATTCGGGCGAACATTCCGCTCCTGTTTCCATCACGCATTTTGATTCACTGACTCCATATGCAATTTCAGGTTACCCATCAATCCGGCCAGGCCAGGCGCGGCGTTCTCGAAACTGCGCACGGCGTGATCCAGACTCCGGTATTCATGCCGGTCGGCACGGTCGGCACGGTCAAGGGCGTGACGCCGCATGAACTGGTCGATCTCGGCGCCCAGATCATTCTCGGCAACACCTTTCATCTCTGGCTGCGCCCTGGGCAGGAGGTCATCGCCGCGCACGGCGGGCTGCATGGCTTCATGCGCTGGAACGGCCCGATTTTGACCGATTCCGGCGGCTTTCAGGTCTGGAGCCTGACGCATTTGCGCAAAATCACCGAAATGGGCGTCAAGTTCGCCTCGCCGCTGGATGGCCAGCGGCTGATGCTATCGCCGGAAAAAAGCATGGAAATCCAGAAGACGCTGAATTCGGACATCGTGATGATCTTCGACGAGTGCACGCCGTATCCGGCCGATCACGATACTGCGCGGATCTCGATGGAGCTGTCGTTGCGTTGGGCGGAACGTTCGAAAAATGCTCATGAAGGCAACCCGAATGCCTTGTTCGCCATCGTCCAGGGCGGCATGTTCGAAGACCTGCGTGAACGCTCGCTGGAAAAGCTGCGCGAAATCGGCTTCGACGGCTATGCGCTGGGCGGCTTGTCGGTCGGTGAGCCGAAGGAAGACATGGAGCGCATTCTCGACCACATGGGCCACCGTCTGCCGGAAGACAAACCCCGCTACCTGATGGGTGTCGGCACGCCGGAAGACATCATTTTTGCCATCGAGCGCGGCATCGACATGTTCGATTGCGTGATGCCGACCCGCAACGCGCGGCATGGCCTGCTGTTCACCTGGAGCGGCGACCTGCGCATTCGCAATGCCCGCTTCAAGGCGGATACCGGCCCGATCGACGCGCGCTGCGACTGCTATACCTGCTGCAACTTCAGCCGGTCTTACCTGCACCATCTGCACCGTTCCGGCGAAATGCTGGGCGCGCGGCTGAACTCCATCCACAACCTGCATTTCTATCAGGACTTCACCGCTCGCTTACGCGAGGCGCTGGAACAAGGCCGCTTCGAAGTCTGGCGGGAGCAGTTTCTGGCAGATCGACGCGCCGGCGTGGCCTGATCCAGCGCTACCCTTTCCTCGGCGCATGCGACAGAATTCGCCGTCACATCCATAAGTGCCCAGGGAGGGTCAAATGTCCGAGCAGAGTCGCGTCTATCCATTTCAGTTCACCGGCAGCGGCGGCGAGTATTTCCGCATCTGGATCGTCAATCTGGCCCTCACCCTCCTGACACTGGGCATCTATTCGGCTTGGGCCAAGGTGCGGCGCAAGCGCTATTTCAACAACCACACCCTGCTCGACGGCCACCACTTCGATTATCTGGCCGAACCGCTCGCCATTCTGAAGGGCCGCTTGATTGCGGCGGCCTGTCTTCTGCTCTACGTGCTGTCCGGCAAGATGTTTCCGCTCGTTTCCGGTGCGCTGTTGCTGTTGTTTTTCCTCGCCTCGCCCTGGATCATCGTGCGGGCCTTGCAGTTCAACGCCCGCAATAGCAGCCATCGCGGTCTGCGTTTCGATTTCAAGGGCGAGCTTGGCGAATCGGTACGCATCTTCATCGGTATCGCATTACTGGCCTCGCTGACGTTGGGCATGTTGCTGCCCTACCTGCTGTATCGAAAAACCGCGTTCATTGCCGGCCATCATGCCTATGGCAATCTGGATGCGAGTTTTCAGGGCAGAGTCTGGCCGTTCTACAAAATCGCCCTGATTTCTCTGCTGTTGCTGGTCGCTCCGATGCTGTTGATCATCACTGGAGTCGTAGCACTCATGGGCATTCCGTCGCTGCATGCGAGCGGCCCTGGCGCTGCGGCGGTGGTGTTTACCTATCTGCTGGTCGGAATCCTGGCGTTTTATGCCGCATTGCCTTTTGTCGCCGGCTACTTCAGCGCCCGCGTGGCGCAACTGACTTTTCGCGGTACGCAATTCGGCTCGGTCGGTTTCGACAGCCGGCATCGCGCCCGCAGCCTGATCTGGCTCTATGCATCGAATCTGGTGTTGATCGTGATGACGCTGGGGCTGTTCATTCCCTGGGCACAGATTCGTACGGCACGGTACTGGATCGGCAATCTGACCGTGATCGCGCAGCACGGCGACCTGGGTGAAGTTTGCGCCGCCGCCGGAGAGGGGTTGTCTGCCACCGGCTCGGAAATGGCCGACGTGTTCGATGTCGATATCGGACTGGCCTGATGACCGCCGAGATTGCCTTCGCAGCCGAGCATTTCGATGGCGTTTCCAGCACCGCGCAACCCGTCGTGACTGTCTGGAATGCCACCGTTCGTGTTCTGGAGCTGCGCCGGGAGGGCGCTGTGCGCAGCATTCCGGCCGCCGATGTGCGGATTGGCGATCGCCTTGGCGGCGCGCGAAGGGTTATCTACCTGGCGGACGCCGGCGAGTTGCATAGCGACGATCATGCGGCGGTTGACGCACTCGCGTCTGCGTTGGGCCAAGGCCGCGCGGCAGCGGAGGTGTTCCGCCTGGAATCACGTTACTCGATCGCACTGCTGGCCTTGCTGCTCAGTCTGGCGGTGGCCGGGGCGGGTCTGCGTTATGGCGTTCCGGCGGCAGCTGAACATGCCGTGCGTCTGATTCCGCCGAGTCTTGAGGCGAACATCGGTGCGCGCGGGCTGGCTTTGCTGGACGAACTCGCCTTCAGTCCCAGCACGTTGCCCGTCACGCGCCAGGATGCGCTGCGGCAGCGCTTGGCGGCGGCCTGCCGCCTAGCCGACTGCCCGGCCTATCGGCTGGAATTTCGCGCCAGCAAACGGATCGGCGCCAACGCGCTTGCCTTGCCCGGCGGCATCCTGGTGTTCACCGACGGCATCGTCCAACTTGCCCGGCATGACGATGAACTGCTTGCCGTCGCGGCGCACGAACTGGGCCATGTGCAGTACCGGCACGGCCTGCGCCAAGCCCTCGCCGCCGCCGGCGTAGTGCTGCTGTCCGAAGTCATGCTGGGCGATGTCAGCGGCATTGCCGATCTGTCCAGCGGTCTGCCCGTAGTGCTGCTGCAATCCGGTTATACCCGCAGCATGGAACGCGAGGCGGATGCGCATGCGTTGGCCTGGATGCGCGCGGCCTGTCTACCGCCGCGCCGCTTCGCCGATGTTCTGCAACGCCTCGATCCCGTACATGACGAAGCGAAAGGCGCCGCCTTGTTTTCGACACATCCGGAGACGCGCCAGCGGATCAAAGTTTTTCAAGAACAAGAGCTTGTCTCATCGGACTGCTAGAATGCGGCGTTTTTTTAATCAATCTTCTCTCAGGTTCTGTTCATCATGCTGATCTCCCCCGCTTTCGCCGCCGACCCTGCACAACCCGATCCGATCATGAGCTTTCTGCCGTTGATCGTGCTTTTCGGCCTGTTCTACTTTTTGATCATCCGGCCGCAAATGAAGCGCGCCAAGGACACGAAGAAGATGCAGGAATCCATCCAGAAGGGTGATGAAGTCATCACCGCCGGCGGTCAGGTCGGCAAGGTCGTCAAGCTTTCCGATCAGTACATCACGCTCGATATCGGCGGCGGCGTCGAATCCCATTTCCAGCGCGGGACGGTTCAGACCGTGCTGCCCAAGGGCACGATCAAGGACATTTGACACGAAGTGAAGGGCGTCTTACCGCAGCCACGCCCTTCATTTCCCCCTTCACCCCTCACGAGTTTTCAACATGAATCGCTATCCCCTCTGGAAGTACCTGCTCATCGGCATGGCGCTGGTCATCGCCTTCATTTACACCTTGCCCAATTTCTTCGGCGATGTGCCGGCGGTGCAGGTGATGCCGGTGCGCACGACGGAGAAAGTCGATGTCGTGTTGTTGCAGCGGGTGGAGGCGGCGCTGAAGACAGCCGGTATCGCCACCGAGGGCGTTTCACTTGATCCACGCGGCGTGAAGGCGCGCTTTGCCGATACCGACACCCAGATCAAGGCCAAGGATGCACTGCAAGCCAGTTTCGGCAACAGCTACACCGTTGCACTCAACCTGCTGTCGGCATCGCCCTCCTGGCTGACCGCGCTCGGTGCGTTGCCGATGAACCTCGGCCTGGATTTGCGCGGCGGCGTGCATTTCCTGTTGCAGGTCGATATGCCGAAGGCGCTGGACAAGGCGGCAGAGCGTTATCAGGGCGACATTCGCACCCTGCTGCGCGAGAAGAAGGTGCGCTATACCGGCATTGAGCGCGAAGGCGATCACGTCAATATGCGTTTCCGTGATGCCGAGCAACTGGCCGGCGCGCGCCGCGCGATCGAGGAAACCTATCCCGATCTGCAACTGGACGAGTCGATGGTCGGCGAGGAATACGCGCTCAGCGGCAGTCTGAAGAAGCCGGCGCAGATCAAGACGCAGGAATTCGCGCTCAAGCAGAATCTGACCACGCTGCGCAATCGGGTCAACGAACTGGGCGTGGCGGAACCGGTGATCCAGCAACAGGGCATCGACCGAATCGTCGTGCAGTTGCCGGGCGTGCAGGACACCGCCAAGGCGAAGGAGATTCTGGGCCGCACCGCGACCCTGGAAATCCGCATGGTGGACGAGGAACGCATGCAGGATCCGGCTGTAATGCAGGCTGCCGCCGCCGGCCAGCCGCCTTTTGGCAGCGAGGTTTACAACGAGCGCAACGGCATGCCGGTGCTGGTCAAGAAAACCGTGGTGCTGACCGGCGAATACATCACCGACGCGCAGCCGGGTTTCGACAACCAGACCAATCAGGCCGCCGTACATATCAATCTCGATGGACGCGGCGCGCGCATCTTCAAGAACGTCACGCGCGAGAACGTCGGCAAGCGCATGGCGATTCTGCTGATCGAAAAGGGCAAGACGGAAGTGGTTACCGCGCCGGTCATCCGCGAGGAAATCGGCGGCGGCCGCGTCCAGATTACCGGCATGGATTCGACCCAGGAATCGAACGACGTCGCGCTGCTGCTGCGCGCCGGCGCGCTTGCGGCGCCGATGGAGATCGTCGAGGAACGCACGGTTGGCCCGTCGCTCGGCGCCGACAACATCGAGCGCGGCTTCAACTCGACGCTGATCGGCTTCGCTGCCGTCGCGATATTCATGGTGATCTATTACCAGTTGTTCGGTGTCGTTTCGGTGCTGGCGCTGGCGATCAACCTGTTCCTGCTGGTGGCCCTGCTGTCGATGATGCAGGCGACGCTGACCCTGCCGGGTATCGCCGGTATCGCGCTGACGCTGGGCATGGCGATCGACGCCAACGTGATCATCGCCGAACGCATCCGCGAGGAACTGCGCAACGGCAACTCGCCGCAGGCGGCCATCGCCGCCGGCTACGAACATGCCTGGGACACCATTCTGGACTCCAACGTCACCACCCTGATCGCCGGCGTCGCGTTGTTCTGGCTCGGTTCCGGCCCGGTGCGCGGCTTCGCGGTCACCCTCTGCCTCGGCATTCTGACTTCCATGTTCAGCGCGGTGATCGTCTCGCGCGCCATGGTCAACCTCACCTATGGCCGCGTGCAGCGTCTGGCCAAAGTCTCGATCTAAGGGAACAACAGCATGGAACTCTTCCACCTCAAACGTGACATCCCGTTCATGCGCTTTGCGCGCAGCACGATCTATGTGTCGTTGTTATTCATCTTCGCTTCCATCGCGCTGCTCGCCACCAAGGGACTCAATCTGGGCGTCGATTTCACCGGCGGCACCATGATGGAAATGGGTTATCCGGCTTCCGCTGATGTGCCGGCAATCCGCAACCATCTGGCGAAGAACGGTTTTGCGGATGCCCAGGTGCAGAACTTCGGCAGTTCGAAGGATGTGCTGGTGCGTCTGCCGGTCAAGGTGGGTACGACTTCCGCGCAGTTGTCGGAAAAGGTGCTGGTGGTGCTGAAACAGGCCGAACCGAAAGTTGAACTGCGCCGTGTTGAGTTCGTCGGTCCGCAGGTTGGCAACGAATTGTTCGAGGACGGTTCGTTGGCGCTGGTGGTGGTCTCGCTCGGCATCGTGCTGTACCTGGCGATGCGTTTCGAATGGCGGTTCGCGCTGGGTGCGATCTTCGCCACCGCGCACGACATCTTCATCGTGCTCGGCGCCTGGTCGCTGTTCCAGTGGGAGTTTTCGCTCACCGTGCTGGCGGCGGTGCTGGCGATTCTGGGTTACTCGGTCAACGATACCGTGGTCGTGTTCGACCGGATTCGCGAGAACTTCAAGAAGACCCGCATGACCGATGTCGCCGCGATCATGGACAACGCCAAGACCGCCACGCTGTCGCGTACCGTCATTACCAGCGGCACCACGCAGATCATGGTGCTGGCAATGCTGTTGCTGGGTGGCGAAGTGCTCTACGGCTTCGCGCTGGCATTGACCATCGGCATCGTCGTCGGCACCTATTCCTCGGTGCTGGTCGCCAGCCCGATCGTCATGTGGCTGGGCGTTTCACGCGAGGATTTCATCAAGCCGGTGAAAGAAGAATCCGAGTCCGGCGCCGTGGTCTGAGTTTCCAACAAGGAGTCCGCATGCGTTCGTTTGCCGCCGCCATACTGGTCTCGCTGGGATTTTCCGGCGTGGCCGATGCCGCTTCGGTCGTGGTTGAAAAAACCATTGCCGGTTTCTCTTCGCCGGAGAGCGTCGCCGTGGTCGGCGGCGACGTGTTCGTCTCGAATCTCGGCATCAAGCTGGAACCAACCGCCAGGGACGGCGACGGCTTCATCTCGCGCCTGGATCGCGAGGGCAACATCAAGACGTTGAAATGGGCGGACAACCTGCATGGCCCGAAAGGCCTGATCGTGGTTGACGGCGTGCTCTACGTCGCCGATATCGACCGCGTTCTTGGTTTCCGTGTGCGCGATGGCAAACAGGTTTTCGCGCTCGACATGGCGGCAACCGGCAGCGCGTTCCTGAACGGCTTTGCACGCTATGACAACCGCCGCCTGCTGTTGTCGGCGACCGATATCGGCAAGGTGTATGTGCTCGACCTGCCGAAGAAATCGTTCAGTGAAATGCAGTTCGATACCCCGCCGCAAGGGCCGAACGGCATGAAAAAGGCTGGCAGCCGCCTGATGGTCGCCGAGTGGGGTACGGATTCGAAGCCGAACGGCAACATCAAGGCCTATCGTCTCGATGGCATGAAAGCCAGGCTGGACAAAGCCTTCGACGTGAGCCCGCCAGGGTATTTCGACGGCGTCGTCGATCTCGGCGCCAACCGCTGGCTGGTCTCGAACTGGGTCAGGTTCGAACCCGCCGGCCTGCTGCATGTGCTTGATACGCGTACCGGCAAGGTCAGCGTTGCCGCCATGAAAACGCCCATCGCCGGCCCGGCCGACATGTTCCTCGACGACCAGGGCAAGCTCTGGGTGCCGGGCATGATGGAAGGCAAGGTTTACCGGATGACGGTGCGGCCCTGAACCGCGCATAAGGCCAAATGGAAATACTCGCCCAGTTCATCGACATCATCCTGCATCTGGACAAGCATCTGGTCTTGCTGGTGGAAAGCTACGGGGTCTGGGTTTACGCGATTCTGTTCGCCATCGTGTTCATGGAAACCGGCTTCGTCGTAACGCCATTTCTCCCCGGCGATTCGCTGTTGTTCGTTGCCGGCGCGGTCGCGGCGGCGGGCGGCATGGATGTAAGCATGGTGGCGGCCACCTTGATCGTCGCGGCGCTGTGCGGCGATAACGTGAATTACTGGATCGGCCGTTTTCTCGGACCGAAAGTGTTCAAGCACGAGGGCAACCGCTGGCTGAAACGCGAAAACCTGGATCGCACGCATGCCTTCATGGAAAAGCACGGTCCGAAGGCCATCATCATTGCGCGCTTCGTGCCGGTGGTGCGTACCTTCGTGCCTTTCGTCTGCGGCATCGGCCGCCTGACCTACGCCCGCTTTCTCGGCTTCTCGGTGATCGGCGCAGTAATCTGGGTCGGCCTGCTGGTTCCGGCCGGCTATTTTTTCGGCAATCTGCCGGTGGTGAAGAACAACCTGACTGCGGTGATCCTGTTGATCGTGTTCATCTCGGTGCTGCCCGGCATCATCGAGTACGTCAGGCACAAACGCGCGGCGCAGCCTTCGCGCTCTTGAACAATTCCAGCGTGATCGCGCGTGCATGGGCGTGGTCGACGATGGGTGGCGGATAGTCGAGCATCGCCGTCGCATACTTCCACGGCGCATGGATGAACTTGTCCGGCACGCCGGCCAGTTCCGGCAGGTAGCGGCGGATGAATTTGCCTTCCGGATCGAAATTCTCCGATTGCGTGACCGGGTTGAAGATGCGGAACCAGGGTTGCGCATCGGTGCCGACACCGGCGCTCCATTGCCAGCCGCCGATGTTGGCGGCGAGATCGTAGTCGATCAGTTTCTCGGCGAAATAGCGCTCGCCCAGGCGCCAGTCCACATGCAGATCCTTGACCAGAAATGAAGCCACGATCATGCGCAGCCGGTTGTGCATGTAGCCGGTCTGGTTGAGCTGGCGCATGGCGGCATCGACGATGGGATAGCCGGTACGCGCCTCGCGCCAGGCCTCGAAATGTCCGCTCGGATTGGGCCACACAAGCGCGTTGAATTTGCTCTGGAATGCGTGCGTGACGGTGTGCGGATAACGTGCCAGCAGCATCTGGTAGAAGTCGCGCCAGATCAGTTCGGATAGCCAGGTTTCCGCGCCTTCGCCGCCATGCAACCAGGCGAAACGGGCCGGTTCCCGGATCGAGATGGTGCCGAAGCGCAGATGCACCGAAAGGTAGGACGGGCCCTTGACGGCGGGGAAGTCGCGCGTGGCCTTGTAGCGGGCGATGCGCTGCTGGAAGTCGGCAAACAACGCTTGCGCCCCGGCCGCGCCGGGGGTGATTTTCAGCGTGGCGAGATTGCCGGCGTGAAACCCTAGCTCGGCCAGTTGCGGCAGCCTGGCTGTGGCGGGCGCCAGGCGGTCGAGATAGCGCTCGACCGGATACGCCGCCAGATAAAAGTCGTTCAATTTGCCCAGCCAGGCCCGCTTGTACGGCGTGAAGACGTGATACGGCTTGCCGGCGGCGGAGAGAACCTCGTCGAGTTCGAACACGACGTGGTCCTTGACCAGACGCAAAGACCGGCCGGCTGCGCGCAGGCTTTCCGCCACCGCCGCGTCGCGCGCACAGGCGAACGGCTCGTAATCGCGTCCGGCATACACAGCTTCGGCGCCGACCGTCGCGGCGAATTGCGGAACCAGATCGCGCGCGCGGCCATGCAGCACATGCAGCGTGCCGCCGTGCGACTCCAGTTCCGCCTTCAGCGCCGCGACGCTGTGCCAGATGAATTCGACCCGCCGGTCGTGCCTGTCCGGCAAGTCATCAAGGATGTCGCGATCGAACACGAAGACGGCATGCACCTGTCGCGCCGCCTTCAGCGCGTGAAAGAGGGCGGCGTTGTCGGTCAGACGCAAGTCGCGGCGAATCCACACCAGCGCACGCTTCAGAACTGTATCCATGGCGGGCATATTGGGGCTCGCAAGCCAGCGTTACAATCGCCTCAATCTCACCGAGCGCCCATCATGGACAACGCCAATTTCACCGACCATTTCCTCATCGCCATGCCCAACATGCTGGACCCGAATTTTTCCGGCACGTTGACCTACATCTGCGACCACGGCGATCAGGGTGCGCTTGGCGTGGTGATCAACAAGCCGATCGAACTCAATCTCGAAGCCTTGTTCAGCCAGATCGGCCTCGATCTGCAAGACACGCATCTACGCGCCGATCCGGTCTATTACGGCGGTCCGGTGCAGGTCGAGCGCGGTTTCGTGCTGCATCGGCCGGTCGGCAAATGGGGTTCCACGTTGTCGGTCAACGACCGGGTCGGCCTCACCACGTCGAAGGATATTCTGGAGGCCACTGCGCGCCTGGAAGGCCCGGCGGAAATTCTGGTGACGCTGGGTTACGCCGGCTGGGGGCCGGGCCAACTTGAAGACGAGATCAAGCAGAACGCCTGGCTGACCGTGCCGGCCGACCCGGAAGTGATCTTCAGCCTGCCGGCGCAGGAGCGCATTCCAGCGGCGATGAAGCTGCTTGGAATCGACCTGGCGATGCTGTCGGAAGAAGCGGGCCACGCATAATCCTTGAAACAGCACTTGACCGCTCCTTATCCTTCGTGACGCCTCATGCTGACTGATATTTTCCTCTTCGATGACGCTCACCGATTGGGTGAGCCCGCTACCCGCCCGCTGTCGGGGTGGAGAAGCCGCCTGGCTGCGTTGCTCCTCCTCGCCATGCCTCGGCATGACTTGTCGTCGCGCCTTGCCAGCCGGCTTCTCCACCCCACCCTCGGGCGGGTTCAACTGCTGTTTCAAGGATAAATGACCTTGGAGCCGATGCAGACACGCGGCAGCGTGCTGGCTTTCGACTTCGGCTTGAAACGCATCGGCGTTGCCATCGGAGATTGGGAAAATCGCCTGGCGCATCCGCTGGAAACCATTTCCGGCGAAGGCAATGAAGCGCGCTTCGGTCGTATCGCCGCGCTGATTGATGAGTGGCGACCGACGCAACTGGTCTGCGGCCTGCCGTTCTCCATGGATGGCGCGGAACACGACCTGACCCGGCGCGCGCGCCGCTTCGCCAATCAACTCAATGGCCGTTTCGGCCTGCCGGTGGCGCTGGTGGATGAGCGACTGACCTCGTTCGACGCCGATCTGCGCCTGCGCGAAGCCGGGGTAAAGGGAAGCGCCCGCAAAGGCCTCGACGACGCGGTCGCGGCGCAACAAATTCTTCAGGACTATTTCGATCATGCCCATGCAACTGCCTCCGCAACTGCCCTCGCCTGAACAACTCATCGACGCCCTGGTGGCGCAGATCAAGCCGCAGATCCATTCCGATTGCGCGCTGGTCGGCATTCACACCGGCGGCGTCTGGATCATGGACGCGCTGGCCGAGCGACTGGGGGCCGATATCCCGCGCGGGGTGCTCGACATCGCGTTTTATCGCGACGATTTTTCGCGCATCGGCCTGCATCCCGAGAGCAAACCTTCGCATCTGCCGTTCGACGTGGAAGACCGCCGCATCCTGCTGCTCGATGACGTGCTCTACACCGGTCGTACCATCCGCGCCGCCATGAATCTGCTGTTCGATTACGGGCGCCCGGCCGCGATCAGGCTGGCGGTGCTGGTCGATCGCGGCGGCCGTGAATTGCCGATCCAGGCCGATTACGTCGGGGTCAAGCTCGATCTGGCGGCGGATGAGCACATTTCTCTGGAGAACAACGAATCCGAAGGCCTGCACTTCGTCATGAAGAGGAAGCCATGAGCGCCAACAACCTGCAACTGACCGACGATGGCCGCCTGCGCCATCTGCTGACGCTGGATGGTCTGCCGGCGCGCATCCTGAACCAGATACTCGATACCGCCGCCTCGTTCATCACGGTGACCGACGCGGATCGGGACGTGAAGAAAGTGCCGCTGCTGCGTGGCAAGGCGATCTTCAACATCTTCTTCGAGAACTCCACGCGTACCCGCACAACCTTCGAGATCGCCGCCAAGCGGCTGTCCGCCGACGTGGTCAACCTGAACATCAACGCTTCCTCGCAGAGCAAGGGCGAAACCCTGCTCGACACCATCGCCAATCTGTCGGCGATGCAGGCCGACATGTTCATCGTGCGTCACGCCGCCGCCGGCGCCGGGCACCTGATCGCGCGCCATGTCGAGCCGCACATTCATATCGTCAATGCCGGCGACGGCCGCTGTTCGCACCCGACGCAGGGCCTGCTCGACATGTTCACGCTGCGTCACTACAAGGGTCCGTTTCACAACCTGCGCGTTGCGATCGTCGGCGACGTGCTGCATTCGCGCGTCGCGCGTTCGCAGATTCACGCGCTGACCACGCTGGGTTGCCCGGAAGTGCGCGTCGTTGCACCCAAAACGCTGTTGCCGCGCGATGTGGAAAATCTTGGCGTGCATGTCTTCCACAAGATGGAAGAAGGCATCAAGGATGTCGATGCAGTGCTGATGCTGCGCCTGCAGAACGAGCGCATGCGCGGCTCGCGTCTGCCCTCTGCCGGCGAGTACTACAAGCACTGGGGTTTGACACCCGAAAAGCTGAAACTGGCCAGGCCGGATGCCATCGTCATGCATCCGGGACCGATGAATCGCGGCGTCGAGATCGACTCGGCGGTAGCCGACGGCATGCAGTCGGTGATCCTGTCGCAGGTCACTTTCGGCATCGCGGTGCGCATGGCGGTGATGAGCATACTGGCGGGGAATTGAGGGAAAACCGAACATGAAGATTCATATCAAGAACGGCCGTGTCATCGACCCCGCTTCCGGCCTCGATGCGGTCACGGACATCTATGTCGCGGCCAGCCATATCGTCGGCGTCGGCCAGATACCGCGAGATTTCCACGCCAACCAGGTGATCGACGCCAGCGGCCTGATCGTCTGCCCGGGCCTGGTCGATCTGTCGGTGCGCCTGCGCGAGCCCGGCCTGGAATACATGGCGACGCTGGAAACCGAGATGCACGCGGCAGCGGTCGGCGGCGTTACATCATTGGCCTGTCCGCCGGATACCGACCCGCCGCTGGACGAACCGGGTCTGGTGGAAATGCTCAAGTTCCGTGCCAAACACATGCCGGGGCCACGGGTGTACCCGGTCGGCGCGCTGACCAAGAAACTGAAGGGCGAGGGCATCACCGAAATGGCCGAGCTCACCGAAGCCGGCTGCATCGCGTTCAGCCAGGCCGACGCGCCGCTGATCGACACGCAAGTGCTACTGCGCGCGATGGAATACGCCAAGACCTTCGAGTTGTCGGTCTGGCTGCGTCCGCAGGACGCCCATCTGGCGCGCGAGGGTGTCGCGCACGACGGTGTCGTCGCCGCGCGGCTGGGATTCCCGCCGATACCGGTGCCGGCGGAAACCGTCGCGCTGTCGACCATCCTGCTGCTGGTGCGCGAAACCGGCGCGCGCGTACACCTGGCCCGCCTGTCCAGCCGTGCCGGCATCGAGATGGTGCGGCGTGCCAAACACGACGGCCTGCCGTTGACGTGTGACGTCAGCATTCATCACGTCCATCTGTCGGAAATGGACACCGCCGACTTCAACGCCAACTGCCATCTGATCCCGCCGCTGCGCAGCCAGCGTGACCGCGACGCGATCCGCCAGGGCCTGGCCGACGGCACCATCGACGCGATCTGTTCCGACCATGCGCCGGTCGATGACGACGCCAAGGAATTGCCGTTCCAGGAGGCCGAACCCGGCGCCACCGGGGTAGAACTGCTGTTGCCGCTGACCTTGAAATGGGCGCGCGAATGCGGTGTGCCGCTGGGCAAGGCGCTGAGTTACATCACGCAGCATCCGGCCCGCGTTCTCGGTGTCGATGCCGGTCGCATCGGCGTCGGCCGGCCCGCCGATCTGTGCCTGTTCGACCCGGAAGCAAGCTGGGTGGTGAATCGCGGCAACCTCGCCAGTCTGGGCAAGAACAGCCCGTTCCTCGGCCTGGAAATGCAGGGCCGCGTGCAATACACCCTGATCGACGGGCATCTGGATTACCGGCGCGGCACTCCGCACAACGTCCATCACGGATGAATGTTTCTATAAATTCACCCGCAAGTTGTTGATTCCGCAGGGTGGTGAAGCAACGTTTTTCGAGCGTCGTTCGGGTGACCGGCCTGCGCAAAGAAAAGCGCGTGCCGCTTCGCATTGCGCGCGCTTACGGGATAATCGCCTGTCTGTTCAGGAAACGTTTTCATGACTCAAATCACCCTTGCCCTTTCCAAGGGCCGCATTTTCGAAGAAACCCTGCCGCTGCTGGCAGCAGCCGGTATTGTGCCGAGCGAGAACCCGGAGTCCTCGCGCAAGCTGATCATCGAGACCAATCGGCCCGATGTGCGCCTGATCATCGTGCGCGCCAGCGATGTGCCGACCTACGTTCAGCATGGTGCCGCCGATCTCGGCATCGCCGGCAAGGATGTGCTGATCGAGCACGGCGGCGAAGGTCTGTATCAGCCGGTCGATCTGAACATCGCCAAGTGCCGCATGATGGTGGCGACGCCGGTCGGCTTCGATTACCCGGCCGCTGTGCGGCGCGGTGCGCGGCTGCGCGTGGCAACCAAGTACGTCAACACGGCGCGCCTGCATTTCGCCGAGAAGGGCGTGCATATCGATCTGATCAAGCTTTATGGTTCGATGGAACTGGCTCCGCTGATCGGCTTATCCGATGTCATCGTCGATCTGGTCTCCACCGGCGGCACGCTGAAGGCGAACAACCTGGTCGCGGTTGAAGAAATCATGCAGATCAGTTCGCGTCTGGTGGTCAATCAGGCCGCGCTGAAGCTGAAGCACGACGTCATTCAGCCGATCATCGAAACTTTTCGCGGCGCGGCAGCCAGGAGCTAAAGCCGGCGGTTAATCAGCCGGGGCGCGGCTATAATTCGCCGCGTCCTTCCCGCAACTCATGTAATCCCCTGATCATGGCCGATCTCCCCGCAGACCTTTCCATCACCCGGCTGGATGCCGCCAGCGCCGATTTCCGTGCGCGTCTGGCCGAGCTGCTGGCGTTCAACGACGCAACCGACAGTGAGGTGCAGAACGCGGTGTCCGGGATTCTGGCCGGCGTGCGCGCCAGAGGCGACGCGGCGGTGCTGGAATACACCGCGCGCTTCGATCGCCTGAATGCGCCGGACATGGCCGCGCTGGAACTCTCGCAAGCCGATCTGCACGCCGCGCTGGGCAAGTTGCCGTTGCGTCTGGAGCAGGCGTTGCGCCAGGCCGCCGAACGGGTGCGGGTGTATCACGAGAAGCAGCGCATGGAATCCTGGACCTACACCGAGCCGGACGGCACCGTGCTGGGCCAGCAGGTGACCGCGCTCGACCGCGTCGGCCTGTATGTGCCGGGCGGCAAGGCGGCGTATCCGTCTTCGGTGTTGATGAACGCGATTCCGGCCAAGGTGGCAGGGGTCAAGGAATTGATCATGGTCGTGCCGACCCCGGATGGCGTGCGCAACGACCTGGTGCTGGCCGCTGCGGCGGTCGCCGGGGTGGATCGGGTGTTCACCATCGGCGGTGCGCAGGCTGTCGCGGCGCTGGCCTACGGCACCGAGACCATTCCGCAGGTGGACAAGATCGTCGGTCCCGGCAACGCCTATGTCGCCGAGGCCAAGCGGCGCGTGTTTGGCATCGTCGGCATCGACATGATCGCCGGGCCATCGGAAATCCTGGTGATCTGCGACGGCCAGACCAACCCGGACTGGATCGCGATGGATCTGTTCTCGCAGGCCGAACATGACGAACTGGCGCAATCGATCCTGATCTGTCCGGATGCGGCTTATCTGGATGCGGTGCAGGCCAGCATCAACAAGCTGTTGCCGACCCTGCCGCGCCAGGACGTGATCGCCGCCTCGATCGGCAATCGCGCCGGCCTGATTCTTTGCCGCGACCTCGATGAGGCCGCCGAGATAGCCAATTTCATCGCGCCGGAGCATCTGGAACTGTCGGTGGCGGACCCGGACGCGATGCTGCCGAAGATACGCCACGCCGGCGCCATCTTCATGGGCCGCAATACCTGCGAGGCGCTGGGCGATTACTGCGCCGGCCCCAACCATGTCCTGCCGACTTCGCGCACCGCGCGTTTCTCCTCGCCGCTTGGCGTGTACGACTTCCAGAAGCGTTCCAGCCTGATCCACGTTTCCGACGCCGGCGCCAAAACGCTGGGCGAGATCGCTTCCGCGCTGGCCTACGGCGAAGGTCTGCAGGCGCATGGCCGTTCGGCGGAATACCGGATGGGACGCTGAGCGGTAAATAGCGGGTTGTCCCCGGCGAAATCCGCCGCCGCCACCCGCCACCAGCAAAAACAATGACTCCTGAACAGCTCATCCGCCCGGAAATTCAGCGCCTGTCGGCTTACCACGTCGCCGGTGCGGCCGGCATGGTCAAGCTGGATGCAATGGAGAACCCGTATTCGTTGCCGGACGACTTGCGCGCCGAACTGGCCGATCAACTGCGCGACGCGGCGATCAACCGTTATCCGGACCCGCATGCGGCGGCGGTGCAACTGGCTTTGCGACAGGCGTTCGGCATCGAGCCGGCCTACGACATCCTGCTCGGCAACGGCTCCGACGAACTGATCCAGATTGTCGCCAGTGCGCTGGCCAAGCCCGGCGCAGCCCTGCTGGCAGTGGAGCCATCCTTCGTCATGTATCGGATGATCGCGGAGTTCACCGGCCTGCGTTATGTCGGCGTGCCGCTGCGGCCCGACTTCACGCTGGACGAGGCGGCGGTGCTGGACGCCATCGAGCGCGAACAGCCGGAACTGGTGTTCCTGGCCTATCCCAACAACCCCACCGGCAATGCGTTCGAGCGTGGCGCGATCGAACGCATCCTCGCTGCCGCGCCCGGTCTGGTGGTGATCGACGAGGCCTACCATGCTTTCACCGGCGGCCTGAGTTTTCTCGCCGATCTGGCGCGTTTCGACAACCTGCTGCTGATGCGCACGGTGTCCAAGCTCGGCCTGGCCGGCCTGCGACTCGGGTATCTGGCCGGCAAGCCGGCCTGGATCACGCAGTTCGACAAAATCCGCCTGCCCTACAACATCAACGTGCTGACCCAGGTCGCGGCGCGCTTCGCGCTGGAACATGTCGCGGTGCTGGAAAATCAGGCCGCGCGACTGGTTGTCGAGCGGGAACGTCTGCTGTTGGCTCTGTCCGCTTTGAATGGCGTGCAGACCTTCCCGAGCAGCGCCAATTTCATCCTGTTCCGCCTGCCGGATGCGGCGCGGGTGTTCTCCGGCCTCAAGCAGCGCGGTATCCTGATCAAAAACCTGCATGGCGGCCATCCATTGCTCGACAATTGCCTGCGCGTCACGGTTGGCGCGCCGCAAGAGAACGATGCTTTCCTGGACGCCTTGCGCGCTGAACTCGAGTTGGAAAACTGAAATGAACCGTAGTGCCGAAGTCACCCGCAACACCCTGGAAACCCGGATAACCGTCCGCGTCGATCTCGATGGTTCCGGCAAGGCCGCGTTCCAGACCGGTCTGCCGTTTCTCGATCACATGCTGGATCAGGTCGCGCGGCATGGTCTGGTCGATCTGGGCATCAATGCCGAGGGCGATCTGCACATCGACGCGCACCATACCGCCGAGGATCTCGGCATCACGCTGGGCCAGGCTTTCGCCAAGGCGGTGGGCGACAAGAAGGGCATCCGCCGTTACGGCCACGCCTATGTGCCACTCGATGAAGCCTTGTCACGCGTGGTGATCGACCTGTCCGGTCGTCCGGGGCTGGAATACCACATCGAATTCACCCGCGCCCGTATCGGCGAGTTCGATGTCGATCTGTTCCGCGAATTTTTCCAGGGCTTCGTCAATCATGCCGGTGTCACGCTGCATATCGACAACCTGCGCGGCATCAATGCGCACCATCAGGCCGAGACCGTGTTCAAGGCCTTCGGCCGCGCGCTGCGCATGGCGCTGGAAGTCGATCCGCGCATGGGCGATGCGATGCCTTCAACCAAGGGGTCGCTGTAATGCCTGCGGACATTGCGATCATCGACTACGGCATGGGCAATCTGTTGTCCGTTTCGAAAGCGTTCGAGCACGTCGCACCCGAGGCGAAAGTCTCGGTCACCGCCGACCCGGCAGTCATCGCGGCGGCGACTCGGGTGGTGTTTCCCGGCGTCGGCGCGATGCCGGACTGTATGCGCGAACTAGCCGCGCGCGGCTTGACCGACGTGGTCAAACAGGCGGCGGCGAGCAAGCCGTTCCTGGGCATCTGCCTGGGCATGCAGGCCTTGTTCGAACACAGCGAAGAGGGTGATTGCGCCGGTCTCGGCCTGCTGCCCGGCACGGTGCGCCTGTTCCCCGCCGACGCGATGAAAGACGCGGCCGGCAACAAACTGAAAGTGCCGCACATCGGCTGGAATCAGGTGCAGCAAGGCATGTCGCACCCGATGTGGGCCGGCATCGAGGATGGCGAGCGTTTCTACTTCGTACACAGCTACTATGCCGAACCGGCCGATCCGGCGCTGGTAGCCGGTTTTGCCCATTACCCGTTTGCATTCACCTGCGCGGTGGCGCGTGACAACGTGTTCGCCGTGCAGTTTCACCCCGAGAAGAGCCAGGCCGCAGGCTTGGCGCTGCTCGCCAATTTCATAACTTGGGAAGGTAATCCGAGGTAAGCCATGCTCATCATCCCGGCGATCGATCTCAAAGATGGTCATTGTGTTCGTCTCAAACAGGGCGAAATGGACAGTGCGACGGTGTTTTCCGCCAATCCGGCGGATATGGCAGCCAAGTGGCTGGCCAATGGCGCGCGCCGCCTGCATCTGGTCGACCTGAACGGCGCCTTCGCCGGCAAGCCGATCAACGAGAAGGCGATCAAGGCGATCACCGATGAACTAGGCGATGAAATCCCTGTGCAGCTCGGGGGAGGCATCCGTGACCTGGACACCATCGAGCGCTATCTCGACGACGGCATCACCTACGTCATCATCGGCAGCGCGGCTGTGAAGAATCCCGGCTTTCTGCGCGACGCCTGCACCGCCTTTCCGGGCCGCATCATCGTCGGCCTCGATGCCAAGGACGGCAAGGTGGCGGTGGAGGGCTGGTCGAAAGTCACCGGCCATGACGTCATCGACCTGGCCAGGCGCTTCCAGGATTACGGCGTCGAATCCGTGGTTTACACCGACATCGGTCGCGACGGCATGCTCTCCGGCGTCAACATCGAAGCCACCGTGCGCCTGGCGCAGGCGCTGACCATTCCGGTCATCGCCAGTGGCGGCGTCACCAATCTCGACGATGTGCGCAACCTTTGCGCCGTCGAGGGCGAGGGCATCATGGGCGCCATCACCGGCCGCGCGATCTATGAAGGCACGCTGGATTTCACCGCCGCGCAAGCGCTGGCGGATGAACTGAGCGAGGCGTAGTCAATCCGTGCCGCTCGCCAAACGCATCATTCCCTGTCTGGACGTCACCAACGGCCGCGTCGTCAAGGGTGTCAACTTCGTCAACCTGCGCGATGCCGGCGATCCGGTCGAGATCGCCAAGCGCTACGACGAGCAGGGCGCCGACGAACTGACTTTTCTCGACATCACGGCGACCTCCGACAACCGCGATCTGATCCTGCACATCATCGAAGCGGTCGCCGCGCAGGTGTTCATTCCGCTGACCGTCGGCGGCGGCGTGCGCGCGGTGGAAGATGTGCGCCGCCTGCTGCACGCCGGCGCCGACAAGGTGTCGATCAACACCGCCGCCGTGTTCAACCCGCAACTGGTCAAGGATTGTTCCGACCGTTTCGGTTCGCAATGCATCGTGGTGGCCATTGACGCCAAACAGACGGTCTGGGGCGCAGCGCCGAAATGGGAGATCTTCACCCATGGCGGCCGCAAGCCGACCGGGCTGGATGCCGTCGATTGGGCGAAGAAGATGCAGGATCTGGGCGCCGGTGAAATTCTGCTGACCAGCATGGATCGGGATGGCGCCAAAATCGGCTTCGACCTCAATCTGACCCGCGCGATATCCGATGCGGTGAATATTCCGGTTATCGCCAGCGGCGGCGTCGGCAATCTGCAACATCTGGCGGATGGCGTGAAATTCGGCGGTGCTGATGCGGTATTGGCGGCCAGCATTTTTCACTTCGGCGAATACACCGTCGAACAGGCCAAGAAACATATGCGGGAACAGGGAATCGAGGTGCGGCTGTGAGCGGCGAAGCGTGGTTGAACAAGGTCAACTGGTCGGAGGATGGTCTGGTGCCGGCTATTGCGCAGGACGCGGTCAGCGGCGATATCCTGATGGTCGCCTGGATGAATCGCGAGGCGCTGAAGAAAACGGTTGAACAAGGCGAAGCGGTGTACTGGTCGCGTTCGCGCAAGAAGCTGTGGCACAAGGGCGAGGAGTCCGGCCATACCCAGAAGGTCAAGGAAATCCGCCTCGATTGCGATGAGGACGTGGTGTTGCTGAAGATTGAACAAGTTGGTGGCATCGCCTGTCATACCGGCCGTCGCAGTTGTTTCTTCCAGCGTCTGGACAAGGATCAATGGGTGACGATAGATCCGGTACTGAAAGACCCGCACGAGATTTACAAGAAATGAGCAACGATATCCTCGCGCGTCTGGCGGAAACGCTGGAAGCGCGCAAGCAGGCCGACCCGCAAAGTTCCTATGTGGCCAAGCTCTACCACAAGGGGCTGGACGCCATCCTGAAGAAGGTCGCCGAGGAAGCGGCGGAGACCATCATGGCGGCGAAAGACGGTGTGCGTGAAAAAGTCATCTACGAAACTGCCGACCTGTGGTTTCATTCGCTGGTTTTGTTGGCCCAGCAAGGCATCCATCCGGACGAAATATTGAACGAACTGGCGCGGCGCGAAGGTTTGTCGGGCATTGCCGAGAAAGCCGGTCGTGGCAAGGAAACTGAATGAGTGAAGACTGCATTTTCTGCAAGATCGTCGCGGGCGAGATACCCGCCCGGAAAATCCACGAAGACGACGAAGTCATCGCCTTCCATGATATTCACCCGGCCGCGCCGGTGCATTTCATGATTGTGCCGAAGGCGCATATTTCCTCGCTGGCGGATGCCGAGGCGGCCCACGAAGGGTTGCTCGGCCGGATTCTGCTGCTGGCGCCGAAGCTGGCAAGGCAGGAGGGCCTGCACACCGGTTTTCGCACCATCATCAATACCGGCAGGGGTGGCGGGCAGGAAGTGATGCACCTGCATGTACATATTCTGGGCGGCGGCAGTTTGCGCGCCATGTGATTTTCAGGCCCGTTTCAGCCGAGACGGGATTTTCAAATCAAGGAGTCAAATCATGGGTTCATTCAGCATCTGGCATTGGCTGATCGTTTTGGTGATCGTGCTGTTGGTGTTCGGTACGAAGAAATTGAAGAATATTGGCGGCGACCTGGGCGGCGCAGTGAAGAATTTCAAGGACGCGATGGCGGAAGAAAAAAACAAGCCGACCGAATTGCCGCGTCAGGGTGGCGATGCGGGCGGCACGACGATCGAGGGCGAGGTCAAGGACAAGCAGCAGCATTGATGCGCGTCGCGGCTCTTTCCATACCCGTTCGCGACTTCGTTCGCCAAGCAGGGACAATCGCGCATGTTTGATATCGGTTTCACCGAGCTGATGCTCATTGGCGTCGTCGCGCTGATCGTGATCGGCCCCGAACGCCTGCCGAAGGTGGCGCGCACCGCCGGCCAGTGGCTGGGAAAACTCAACCGCTATGTGTCGCAGGTAAAGCAGGACATCGACCGCGACATCAAGCTGGAAGAACTGCGCAAGATGCAGCAGGACATGAAGGACACCGCACAGCGCTATGAGGTCATGGCCGGCAACGCGGCGCGCGAGGTGGAAACCACCGTGCAACAGGAAACCGGCCAGATCAGCCGTGTCATGCAGGCCATGAGCGCGACAGACGGCGGACTGGCGATGCAGGAATGGGACAAGATCAAGGCGGAAGAAGCCGCCGCCGAAGAAGTGCGGGCATTGGCGGCAGCGGCTGACGCCGATCAGGCCGGCGCTCAAGGCGCAGTTGCTGCGCTGGAGCCGCCGGTGCCGCAAACCGCCGCCACTCGGACCGATAACGACAAGGCTACTGGCTGATTCACATGAACCTGGACGGTACCGAAACCTTCATTTCGCATCTGATCGAGCTGCGCGATCGTCTATTGAAAGCGGTTGTCGCCTGGATCGTGCTGTTTGTCTGCCTGTTTCCATTCGCCAACGATTTGTACAGTGTGCTGGCGCAGCCACTGCTGGACAAACTGCCGCATGGTGGCCAGATGATCGCCACTGAAGTGGTGACGCCGTTCTTCGTGCCGATCAAGGTGGCGATGATGACCGCTTTCCTCGGCGCCCTGCCGGTAATCCTTTATCAGGTCTGGGCCTTTATCGCGCCGGGGCTGTACGCGCATGAACGCAAGTTGATCGTGCCGCTGGTGTTTGCCAGCCTGGTGTTGTTCGCCTGTGGCATGGCCTTCGCCTATTTCCTGGTGTTCCCGGTGGTATTCGGTTTCATCGTCGGCATCGCGCCGGTCGGTGTCGCGGTCATGACCGACATCGGCAAGTATCTCGATTTCGTCATCACCATGTTCCTGGCCTTCGGCATCACTTTCGAAGTACCCATCGTGGTCATCGCACTGGCTTTGACCGGCATGGTAGAGATCGCAAAATTCAAGGAAGCGCGGCCCTATGTCATCGTCGGCGCCTTCGTCATCGGCGCCATTTTCACGCCACCCGACGTTGTTTCCCAGATCATGCTGGCGGTACCGCTCTGGCTGCTTTACGAACTGGGGGTCATCGTGGCGGGCTGGATGGTCAAGCACAAGCCTGTCGCGCCTGCAGAAGAAGAGACCTACACGCCGATTTCCGAGGCTGATCTGGATGACGAACTGGACCGCATCGAGGAAGAGCAGAAGAAACTGACCTGATGTTCCGAAATGGTGCGCTGGTCGAAACAAACGCCCCTCGTTGGGGCGTTTTGTTTTTGCGAAGTGAATTGATGCCGCGCCTGGCGATTCCAGCGACGGCCATTCCTGAAGCCGTCATCAGGCTGCAACCTCATGAAAAATAGATTGTTTCTCATGATTTCAGGCATGCGGGCCGGGATTGTCTCAATTCCGGTGCAGCGCGCCCCAACATAAGGCACGCCTCTTGCTTTGAGCTGTTCCGTTCAAGGAAATCACGACATTCAGGAGACTCATACATGCTGGACGCTTTCAAATCGGGCGCGGACGTTCTGTTCATCTTGCTGGGCGCCATCATGGTTCTGGCCATGCATGCGGGCTTTGCATTTCTAGAACTGGGCACAGTGCGCAAGAAGAACCAGGTCAATGCACTGGTCAAGATACTGACCGACTTCTCGGTTTCCACCATCGCCTATTTTTTCATCGGTTACAGCATTGCCTACGGTGCGAGTTTCTTCAGCGGGGCGGAACATCTGGTGCAGAAGAACGGCTATGAACTGGTCAAATTTTTCTTCCTGCTCACCTTCGCCGCTGCAATTCCGGCCATCGTTTCCGGCGGCATAGCCGAACGCGCCCGCTTCAATCCGCAACTGGCTGCGACGTTCATCCTGGTCGGTTTCATTTACCCGTTTTTCGAAGGCATGGCCTGGAACAACAACTATGGCTTCCAGGACTGGATCGCGGCCAGCTTCGGCGCGAAGTTCCACGACTTCGCCGGTTCAGTCGTGGTGCATGCGATGGGCGGCTGGATCGCGTTGCCGGCGGTCATCCTGCTCGGCGCCCGCAGCGGTCGTTATCGCCAGGATGGCGGTGTCGCCGCGCATCCGCCATCCAGTATCCCGTTCCTGGCTTTGGGCGCCTGGATACTGACGGTCGGCTGGTTCGGCTTCAACGTGATGTCGGCGCAGACCCTTGAAGCGGTTTCCGGCCTGGTCGCGGTGAACTCGCTGATGGCCATGGTCGGCGGTACGCTGGCGGCCCTGTTCGTCGGCAAGAACGACCCCGGCTTCATTCACAACGGTCCCCTGGCCGGCCTGGTTGCGGTCTGCGCCGGTTCCGATCTGATGCATCCGCTGGGGGCGCTGGCCACCGGCGTCATTGCCGGCGGTCTGTTCGTGGTCATGTTCACCATCACGCAGAACAAATGGAAGATCGACGATGTGCTTGGCGTCTGGCCGCTGCATGGTCTGTGCGGCGCCTGGGGCGGCATTGCCGCCGGCATCTTTGGCCTGCAGGCGTTTGGCGGTCTGGGTGGCGTCAGTTTCGGCGCGCAACTGGTCGGTACGCTGGCCGGAATTTTGATTGCGCTGGCCGGAGGCGCGCTGGTCTATGGGGTGCTGAAACTGGCCATTGGCATCCGCCTCGACGCGGAGGAGGAGTTCAACGGCGCCGATCTCTCGATCCACAAGATTTCGGCGACACCCGAGCGGGAAACCAACTGGTAGGCGGAGCGCCTATTCCATGCCCAGGCGTTCCATGCGGTAGCGCAGCGAGCGGAAGGTCACGCCGAGCAGGCGTGCGGCGGCGGTCTTGTTGTGGCCGGTTTTGGCGAGCGCATCCTGGATCGCCTGCTTTTCCAGGTCGTCCAGAAAGACCTGCAAACCGGCATGCCCTTGCTGGTCGCCGCCCCCCGCTTCTTCCAGCGGTGCCAGATTCAGGTCGGCGAGGTCGATGACGCGGCCTTCCGCAAGCGCCAGGCCGCGCTCGAGGATGTTTTCCAGTTCCCGCACATTGCCGGGAAATTCATAGCGCGCCAGCGCCGCGAGTGCCGAATCGCGCAGTTCCGGCAGTGGTCCCGTGCGCTGATCGGACAGACGCTCGAGGATGAAGGCGGTCAGTTCGGGCAAATCCTCGCGGCGTTCGCGTAGCGCCGGCATGCGGATTTCGATCACATTGAGGCGATAGAACAGATCGTGGCGGAAGCGTCCGGCGCTGACGGCGGCTTGCAGATCCTGATGCGACGCGCTGATCAACCGCACATCCACGCTTTCCTCATTGATGCCGCCGACCCGGCGCACGCTTTTCTCCTGAATCGCTCGCAACAGCTTGACCTGCATCGCCAACGGCAGATCGGCGACTTCATCAAGAAACAGCGTGCCGCCCCGCGCAGCCTGAAAAAAGCCGTCGCGCTCGGCTTCAGCGCCGGTAAAAGCGCCCTTGCGGTAACCAAAAAACTCGCTCTCCATCAGGTTCTCCGGGATCGCGCCGCAATTGACCGGGATGAAAGGCGACGCCGCGCGAGCGCTGAAGTGATGAATCTGCCGCGCCGCGACTTCCTTGCCGGTACCGGTTTCGCCGGTGATGAATACCGGCGCCTGACTGCGCGCCACTTTTTCGATCAGGGCGCGCACTTGCCGCATCGGCGGCGAATCACCCACCAGCGGACGTAGAACACCGCCGCCGACATCCACTTCGGGCGCCTTCAAGGCGGAACGCACGAGACTGCGTACCTTCTCCGGGGTGACCGGCTTCTCAACATAATCAAATGCGCCGGCTTTCAGCGCGGCGACCGCGTTTTCGGCCGAGCCGAAGGCGGTAATCACCGCCACCGGCGTGGCGGGGGCGTGATCCACAATGTAGCGGACGATGTCGAGACCGATGCCATCCGGCAGACGCATATCGGTCAGGCAGAGGTCGAAAGCGGCTTGCTCCAGTCTGGATCTGGCTTGCGCCACGCTGGCCGCGCGCTCGCTGTCCAACCCCATGCGGGCCATGTCCAATTCCAGCAAGTCGAGCAAATCAGGTTCGTCATCGACCAGCAGAACGCGGAGTCGCTTCATGGTTTGGGCTTTCATTGACAGGGAGGCGATGGGCAGCGCAACCGGAACATTGCCCCATCGTGAATGTCGACATAGCGCAGCAGCGCGCCGTTCGCTTCGGCAAGCTCGCGCGCGATGTAGAGACCAAGTCCGGTGCCCTGGATGTCGGTGGTATAGAACGGTTCGAACAGGTGAGCCTGCACTTCCGGGGGGATGCCGGGGCCGTCATTGATGATTTCAATATCGGCGTGCCCATCGCCGGCATTCAGACGAATCCGGATGCTGCCGGGTTGGCGCAGGCAATAGCGCCAGGCATTGCGCACCAGATTCCACAAAATCTGCTCCAGATGGCCGGCATCGAAGCAGGCGTGCGCCTGGCGTGCCAGTTGCAGGTTCATCACGCCGCTCGGCAATGATTCACGCTGTGCATATTCATGCACGAACGCCGGCAGGAAGGACTCCAGTTCGATTTCGGCCCGGTTCATGCGATCACGCCGGTTCAGCGACAGGACATCCTCAACCAGGCTGTTCAGGCGTCCCGCGTTATCGTCGATGATGCGAGTGAGCTTGGCGCTTAGCGTGTCGTGTGCGTCTTCCTTGAGCAATCCCGCCGCGTGCCGAATTGCGGATAGCGGGTTGCGAATCTCGTGCGCAAGGTTGGCAGTGAGCAGACCGAGCGAGGCCAGTTTCATCTTCTGCGCCTGCATTTCGAGTTCTGTCATGTCCTCCAGCACCACGACCACACCTTCGCTGCGGCTGGGTTCGAGTTCCATGAAACGAGCGCGCAAACGGTGTCCATCAATACCGGTCTGAAACGGATGCGCCGGCAAGGCCTCGCCTCGCCGCCACAACTCCCACAATTGCCCAAGTTGCGGTGCGCAATGTGCCAGCGTGCACCCGGGAAAGAACCGCGCGTCCAGCGCGTTCTCGGCATGCGCGTTGTACTGCAATATTTCCCCCCCCGCGCCGACCGCCATCACGGCATAAGGAAGTTCCTGGATCATGCGTTCATTGATGCGCTCGAAGCTTTCTGCCTGGCGCGATTTTTCCAGCGCCAGCGCGCCAGCCGCCAGCGTGCCCTTGGCAAGCAGATTGGATAGCAGGGCGACGCCAAACAGGCCGAGTGACAACAAACCGGAGCGAACGAAACCGCCGGCTCCGGTTGAGCCCTGCAATGCCTGCAAAGCCTGTTCGGCCAGAATGACCAGGGCGGCGACTGCGGCCCATAGCAACACATAGCGGGTCTGCGGCAGCATGCCGACGGCGGCCAGGGTCAGCATCAGCAGCAGCCCGAGTCCGGAACTGTTGCCGCCCGCGAGATTCATCAGCACAGCCAGGCAAATGATATCGACGATGGCCTGTCGAACGACCTGACGCTGGAAAAACTCGTCCTTCCGTTGCAGTGGCCGGCCGAAAAGCCAGGCAGTGAGAAAATAGATCAGGCTGGTGGCGGTGAACAGATAAGGATGTTCAAGCCGTTGTTGCAGCAGATCCTCGGAAAGCAGACCGCCGACGCCAAGAAATATCGCCAGGAACAACCTGAAGTGATTCAGATGTTCGAGCGAGCGCCAGAAGCTCTCCGGAATGGCGATTTCGCGAGAACCCCGCGACGCACTGTCACGCGGGAATTCTGGTGTGGCTCCGACAGCAGCGCCGCCGCGATCTGCTTCTACAAGCAGAGGTTCAGGCTCCGGACTTGCGGTGTTCATCACAACAATAGAAGCGGCCCTGGCTCAGAATCGCCTCGGAACGCGGCAGATTCACGCCGCAGGCCTGGCAGCGCACCATGTCCTCGGCGACCTTCTTCTGTGTTTTGGCCGGTGGCTGAATACGATTGGCCGCCATGCGGCGGACCAGATAAACCACCAGAACAGTGACCAGGATGACGACGACGATCTTATTCACGCGAGAGGCCGTTCTTGTGTGCGTTGTTGATCACCACCAGCAACTGTTTGAAGGGCACTTCCTTGCCCCAGCGATTGAGAAACTGCATGTAGGGCAGATCCTTGTCGGTGGGGAACTCGTATTTGTCCGAGATCATGTCGTCGTACAGCTTGCGCAACACACCGTCGAGGTGGTCGAGCATGTTGGACCAGCGTTCGGCGTTTTCCGGGTCGTAGTCGAGGCCGGCACGCATTTCGTCCACCTCGTAGACCGCCTGATGCACCAGATCAACGTACTCGTCGTAGGTTTGTGGGCCTTTCATATTCATCCTGACTTGCTTCCGTTTCAGAGGCCGTAACGATACACGCTGTAGATCGGGCTTGCCGAGATCGCGCGCTCAGTGATTGGCGCGCGCCTTGCGCGCTGCGCCCCAGAGTTCTTCCAGGTTGTAATGCGCGCGAACGGTGGGATGCATGACATGCACGATGAGGCCGCCGGCATCGACCAGCACCCATTCGCCAACCTGCTCGCCCTCCATGCCGATGATCTCGGCGCCGGCCTCCTTCAGCTTTTTCTGGACATTGTCGGCGAGCGATTTGACTTGCCGGGTGGAGTCGCCGCTGGCGACGATCATCTTGTCGAACATCGAGGTCAGATGGCCGACGTCCATCACGGTGATGTCCTTGCCCTTGATGTCCTCCAGCGCGGCGATGGCGATTTTGACGAGTTGTTCGGTGGAATGTGCTTCAGACATAGAGATGGTTCTCGTTGATGTAATGGATGACGGAATCGGGTAACAAATAGCGCAGGCTCTTGCCGCGCAAGGCGCGGTCACGAATCTGGCTGGCAGAAATATCGAGTTGCGTGATGGTGTGAAGAAACACCCTGCCGGCGGGTTTCTCCGCGATTTCAGCGGCTTGCTCGCTGCGGCGGGTGAGCTGTTTGCGCAAGGCATCGGGCAATGCGTCTTCCCAACTGGCCAGCGAATAGCCCGGCCGATGCGCCACGGCAATGTGCGCCAGATCGAACAGGCGAAGCCATTCATGCCAGGTAGTCAGGCCAAGAAACGCATCGCCCCCCATGAACAATACCAGAGGCGTGGCCGGCGGCAGTTCGGCGCGCAATGCACTCAGCGTATCGACGCTGTAACTGGGTGCGTCGCGCTCGATCTCACGAGTATCTATTACGAAACGCGGATTGCCCGCCACCGCCCTCCGTGCCATTTCCAGCCGATGCGCCGCCGCCGCACGCGGCTGCCCGCGATGCGGCGGCCGACCGGCGGGAATGAAGCGCACCTGTTCCAGCTGCAACGCCTCGGCCAGTTCTTCCGCCAGGCGCAGATGGCCGAAGTGGATCGGATCGAAGGTGCCGCCGAGGATGCCGACGGGCTTGCAGGCGTAGGTCATGCGTCGAGGCTCCTGACATATTGAGTCTTGGCGGCATAGATCGTGTTGTCTGCCAGCATTCAATCGCGGCCTGGTAATGGACGGTCCTTACGAATCTCTCGCTGCCAGGCGACTGGGTCCGTAATGCCATTGAACGGATGGACTGCCTGCAGTTTGATCAATGCTTCAGCCAAACGCTGCCTCCTTACTCCGTCGCCCATCTCTGCCTTGGGCTTATTTGCTCGTTGTTCCAGCAACAAGATGAAATCCATAACCTCCTTTTGTTCGGAGGGCTGCAAATGCTGGACATGCTCAGCGATCAGAGCGGGGTAGTTCATGGTGAAAGTCCTCGTGCAAGGTTAGCAGTCCGCTTCATTGAACTCTGCTACGAAGACACGTTCAATCTCTGCTTGTAAGACCGGATCAGGGGAGCCCGGTGCGCCGTGAACGCCAACGACATGAAGGCCCCGAGACAGTAAAAGTTGCGCGAGCGAAGTTTCCAGGAGTGCTGTTCGATCTCTGAATTTCCTATGAAGCTCCATGGAGGGCTGCTCGGGAAACAACGGGCCAAAGGCAATAAGTTCATACTCACACTTAAGTGGGTCGCAATTCTGCGCGCGAACATGCTTGAGCAATGTATTCGCTTTAGCATTGGCTCGGATGTCAAGGTGTTGTCCAAGGCGGGAGAACGGAGATGCTGCGAATTGAGATGAGCTATCTCCAGTGCGGCCGACATAGAAGAACTTTCGTGTTCCATTGGAAATGCGCCATGCGTATAGCCAAAAGCCGCGTTCAAGAATGGCACCAGAAAAAGAGGTTCGATGTAGGCGCATGTGGCGAAGACCGATATTGATGGAGTTAATTACTCATCCCCGCACATGCCCATCACCCAGCACCACCCACTTCTGGCTGGTCAATCCTTCCAGACCGACCGGGCCACGGGCGTGGATCTTGTCGGTGGAGATGCCGATCTCGGCGCCGAGGCCGTATTCGAAGCCGTCGGCGAAGCGGGTCGAGGCGTTGACCATCACCGAACTGGAATCGACTTCGCGCAGGAAGCGCATCGCGTTGGGGTGGTTGGTGGTCAGGATGGCGTCGGTGTGGTGCGAGCTGTAATGGTTGATGTGGGCGATGGCCTGGTCGAGGTCGTTGACCACTTTGACGCTTATGATCGGGGCGAGGTATTCGGTGTACCAGTCTTCTTCGGTGGCGTCCGTCACCTGTGCGCCGGCAACGCCGCTCAAGATGGTGCGTGATGCGGCATCGCAGCGCATTTCGACGCCCTTGGCGGCGAAGATGGCGCCGATGCGCGGCAGGAAAGTCGCTGCTGCGCGCTCATGCACCAGCAGCGATTCGGTCGCGTTGCACGGGCTGTATTTCTGGGTCTTGGCGTTTTCGGTGACGATCAGCGCCTGTTCCAGGTTGAACTCGGCATCGACATAGGTGTGGCAGTTGCCGTCCAGATGCTTGATTACCGGCACCTTGGCTTCCTTGCTGATGCGCTCGATCAGTCCCTTGCCGCCGCGCGGGATGATCACGTCGACATAGGTCGGCATGGTGATCAGTTCGCCGACGGCGGCGCGGTCGGTGGTTTCCACCATCTGCACGGCGGTGGCCGGCAGACCGGCAGTTTCCAGTGCCTGACTCACCAGTTTCCACAACGCCAGATTCGACTGGATGGCCTCGGAGCCGCCGCGCAGGATGCAGGCATTGCCGCTCTTGATCGCCAGCGAGGCGGCTTCGATGGTGACGTTGGGCCGGCTCTCGAAAATCATGCCGAACACGCCGAGCGGTACGCGCATCTGGCCGACGCTGAGGCCGGAGGGCAGGCGCTTGATGCCGGTCATTTCACCGACCGGATCGGGCATCGCGGCGAGTTGGTCGCAGCCTTCGGCCATGGTGGCGATGATCTTGTCGGTCAGGCGCAGGCGGTCGACCATCGGTGCGGCGAGGCCGGCGGCCTCGGCGGCGGCGACGTCGCGCGCATTGGCGTCGCGCAACGGCGCGCCGGCGGCGAGCAGCAGCCGCGCCAGTTCGGTCAGGGTGTCGTTCTTTGCCCTGGTCGAAGCGCGGGCCATTGCGGCCGAGGCGGCGCGCGCCTGCTGGCCGACGCTTTGCATGTAAGTCTTGATGTCCATTTTTGTGTTCCTTGTTGAACGCTACAAAAAAGTCGCCGCTGTCGATTGCACCGACGCTCGATTCATCAGAACCAGGCCGAGCTGTTTCAGTTCATCCCAGGCGTCCTCGCGCAACAGGCCCTTGGCGGCGCGATCCAGGCGCGACAGGGCGCGCATGGCCCAGGCCAGCTTGTTCGGCCCGGCGCGCTTGAGGGCGCGCTCGACCAGACCCTGCCTGCTGTCCCAGACCCGCGCCGCCTGCATCAGATCATGCATGCGGCGGCCTTGCGACAAGCCGGCGTGAATGCGGTAAAGCGTGCGGATTTCGTTGCCCAGCACAGTCAGGATCAGCACCAGCGCCTCGCCCTCGTTGCGCAAGCCATCCAGCACCCGGCAGAACCGCGCCGCATCGCCTTTCAGGAAAGCGTCGGAAAGGTCGCTGACATCATAGCGCGCGACATCGGCGACGGCGGCGCGCACGGCTTCCAGCGTGATCTGGCCGGGCGGGGCGAGCAGCGAAAGTTTCTCGATTTCCTGATGCGCCGCCAGCAGATTGCCCTCGACCCGCGCCGCCAGCCAGGCCAGCGTGTCGCGATCGGCTTTCAGGTTGTGGCGCGCCAGGCGTTCGCCGATCCAGTCCGGCAACTGCTCGATCGGCGGCGGCGCGGTTTGCAGCAGGATGCCGGCGCGTTCGATCGCGGTCGCCCATTTCGTCGACAACGTGGCTTTGTCGAGTCGCGGTGCGGTAATCAGCAGAATGGTCTCGGCCGGCGGGTTGGCCGCCCAGGCTTCCAGCGTCTTGCCGCCCTCGACACCGGGTTTTCCGGTAGGCAGGCGCAACTCGACCAGGCGCTGGCTGGAAAACAGCGACAGCGAATCGAAGCCGGCCAGCCACTCGCGCCAGTTGAAACCGGTTTCGGCCTGCCAGGACTGGCGTTCGCCATAGCCCCTGGCGCGCGCGGCGGCGCGGATCAGCGCGGCGGCTTCATCGGTCAGCAGGGGTTCATCGCCACTGACCAGCCAGATCGAAGCCAGGGACCGCTTGAGCGTTCCTTCGAGCTGCTCGCCGCGCAGTTTCATCAGTTCTTCAGCTTCAGATAGGACAGACGACGCAGGATCTGGCGCAGCGCGTCCTGTTCCATGGCGCGATTCAGCGAAGCCTCCTCCGCTTCCTTGGCCAGAACCTGGGCGTCGCTGTAGGAATAATCGTTGCTCAGATGAATCTCGGTCGGCTCGACCACGGTTTGGCCGGCTGCATCGACCACACTGAGGATTACGCGATAGACGAGGCGGTATTCGCGGACTTTGCCGCCGCCGGAAAGGGCCAGAATCTCCTTGCTGTAGCTTTCCTTGCCCAGGCTGATGCGTATGGGTGCGCCTGCCAGCGTTTGTGCCAGTTTGCTCTGGCTGGACAGCGAGCGTCGCAAGGCGTTGGCGACGTTGGACGTATCCGGTGCGACGACAAAGGCGGCGCTGAACGGCAGCGCTTCCTGGCCGCGTAACTGGAAGCCGCAGCCGCTGAAGACGGTCGAGAAGCTGGCGATTGCGGCCAGGCCAAGCAGGGTTTTGATTGCGCCACGTCGCATGTCGGCTTCCTAGACGACCACGTTGACCAGGCGGCCCGGCACAACGACAACCTTCTTCGCGGGCTTGCCGTCCATGAATTTCTGTACTTCCGGGCTGGCCAGCGCAGCTGCCTCGATCGCGTCCTTGCCGGCATCCACGGCGACGCTGATCTTGCCGCGCAATTTGCCGTTGACCTGCAACATCAGCTCGATTTCGTCGCGCACCAATGCGGCTTGATCTACCGTCGGCCAGGCCGAGCCCATCAAACAGGCGCCGGGTTTCAGCGCCATGATCAGACTGCGGCAGATGTGCGGCACGATCGGGGCGAGCATCAGCACGATGGCTTCCAGCGCTTCCTGTTTGACCGGACGCGCATCGGCGGCGTCCAGCTTGGCCATGGCGTTCATCAATTCCATGATCGCGGCGATGGCGGTGTTGAACTGCTTGCGCCGTTCGATGTCATCGCTGACCTTGGCGATGGTCTGATGCAACTGGCGGCGGAAATCCAGTGTCGGCGCACTGAGTTCACCACCGCTATAAGCCTTGCAAACGCCGCCTTCGAGATGATCGAACACGGCTTTCCACAAGCGACGCAGGAAGCGGTTGGCGCCCTCGACGCCGGCATCCGACCATTCCAGCGATTGTTCCGGGGGGGCTGCGAACATCATGAACAAGCGGGCCGTGTCGGCGCCGTACTGGTCGATCAGCGATTGCGGATCGACGCCGTTGTTCTTCGACTTCGACATCTTCTCGGTGCCGCCAGCATTCACCGGCTGGCCGTCCGCCTTCAGCACCCAGATTCCAGCGCGTTGCTCGACGTCGGCCGGGTTGATCCACTGCTTCTTGCCTTCGCCGAGGTCGCGGTAATAGGTATCGGCGATCACCATGCCTTGCGTCAGCAGATTGGCGAACGGCTCATTCGAATTGACCAGCCCGACATCGCGCATCAGTTTGTGGAAGAAACGGGCGTAGAGCAGATGCAGGATGGCGTGCTCGATGCCGCCGATGTACTGATCCACCGGCAGCCAGTGATTGGCGCGCTCGTCGAGCATCGCCGTGGCGTTGTCCGGACAGGCGTAGCGGGCGTAATACCAGGACGACTCGACGAAGGTGTCCATCGTGTCGGTCTCGCGCTCGGCCTTGCCGCCGCAGGTCGGGCAGGTGGTTTCGTAGAACGACGGCATTTTCTTGATCGGCGAACCGATGTCGATCTTGACGTCTTCCGGCAACACCACCGGCAACTGGTCGGCCGGCACCGGTACATCGCCGCAGGTCGGGCAATGAATGATCGGGATCGGACAGCCCCAGTAACGCTGGCGCGAAATGCCCCAATCGCGCAGCCGCCAAGTGGTGCGCTTTTCGCCCAGTTTCAGGTTGCTCAGCACCAGCGCGATCTTGTCGATGGCGTCTTCGGAGGTGCGGCCGGTGAAGTCGCCGGAATCGAACAGGATGCCTTGTTCGACGTATGCTTCAGTCAGTGGCAGCGTCAGTTCGGCATCCAGCGGCTTGATCACCGCTTTGATCGGCAAGTCGTACTTCTGCGCAAACGCGAAATCGCGCTCGTCGTGCGCGGGCACCGCCATCACCGCGCCTTCGCCGTAACCCATCAGCACATAGTTGGCGACGAACACCGGTAGCGGCTCGTTGGTGAACGGGTGATAGACCTTGAGACCGGTGTCCATGCCCTTCTTTTCCATCGTCGCCATGTCGGCTTCGGCGACGCTGCCTTGCTTGCATTCGGCGATGAACGCGGTCAGCGCCGGGTTGTTGGCAGCAGCCTGGGTTGCCAGCGGATGTTCCGCCGCGACGGCGACATAGGTGACGCCGAACAGCGTGTCGGCACGGGTGGTGAACACCTTCAATACCGGCTCGCCATCCTGGTGCCGTGCGTTCAGCGGAAAGTGAATCTCGACGCCGAAGCTCTTGCCGATCCAGTTGCGCTGCATGGTCTTCACCCGTTCCGGCCAGCCGGGCAGGTTGTCGAGCTCGGACAGCAGTTCCTCGGCGTAGGCCGAGATACGGAAGAAATACATCGGGATGTCACGCTTTTCGACGGGCGCGCCGGAGCGCCAGCCGCGCCCGTCGATGACCTGCTCGTTGGCCAGCACGGTATGGTCGACCGGGTCCCAGTTCACGGCGGCGGTCTTCTGATAGATCACGCCTTTCTTGAACAACTCGGTGAACAGCCATTGTTCCCAGCGGTAGTAATCCGGCTTGCAGGTGGCGACTTCGCGCTGCCAATCAACTGCCAGGCCGAGGCGCTTCAATTGGCCGCGCATGTAGTCGATGTTGGCGTAGGTCCAGCCGGCGGGCGCGACGTTGTTGGCCAGCGCGGCGTTCTCAGCCGGCAGGCCGAAGGCGTCCCAGCCCATTGGCTGCAACACGTTGAAGCCCTTCATGTGGTGGTAGCGCGCCAGCACATCGCCGATGGTGTAATTGCGCACATGCCCCATGTGCAATTTGCCGGACGGGTAGGGGAACATCGACAGGCAGTAGTACTTGGGCTTGGTGGAATCTTCCGTGGCGCGGAAGACCTGTTTTTCTTCCCAATGTTGTTGTGCTTCCGGTTCGATGATGTCCGGGCGGTAATGCGGGTTCATGGGGGAATCCATCTGAAATGTCGTATGTGCTTGAACAAGCGGCGGATTATAGCCGGGCCGGACGGCAAATCCCTTGCCAAACTCGGTGACAGCGCAAGCGACCGGCGTTTATACTCTTAGCCCCATTTTGGGGTGAAAAGAGAAAGGTGAACGGTGCATGGCGGCCGCACCTCTGACCTTTCCCGATTCACGTTTAACCGTCACTTTTTTTGGGGAGCACCCATGTCCAAGAAGCATCCTGTCGTCGTCGTCACCGGTTCTTCCGGCGCCGGCACCACCACTGTCAAACGCGCTTTCGAGCATATCTTCACGCGTGAAAAACTGTCCGCTGCCGTGATCGAAGGCGACAGCATGCACAGCCTGGGGCGGGTCGAATTCAAGGAGGCCATGAAGAAGGCCGAGGCCGCCGGCAACCACAGCTTCAGCCACTTCGGCCCGGAAGCGAACGACTTCGAAGGCCTGGCCAACATGTTCAAGGTCTACGGCGAGACCGGTACCGGCAAGAAGCGCTATTACATTCACAGCGATGAAGAAGCTGCCGCCCTGAATGCACGCCTCGGCACCGACCTGAAGCCTGGCGAGTTCACCCCGTGGGAGGACATGCCCGCCAACACTGACATCCTGTTCTACGAAGGCCTGCACGGCCTGGTCAAGACCGACAAGGTCGACATGCCCAAGTACGTCGATCTCGGCGTCGGCGTGGTGCCGGTGGTCAATCTGGAATGGATCCAGAAGATTCACCGCGATGCCGCCGAACGTGGCTACTCTGCGGAAGTTATCGTCGACACCATCCTGCGCCGCATGCCGGATTACGTGAACTACGTGACGCCGCAGTTCTCGCAGACCGACATCAATTTCCAGCGCGTGCCTCTGGTCGATACTTCCAACCCGTTCATCGCGCGCGACATCCCGACGCCGGACGAAAGCCTGGTGGTGGTGCGTTTCCGTGATCCGAAGAAGGCTGATTTCCCGTACTTCCTGAGCATGATCCCCAACTCCTTCATGTCGCGCCCGAACAACCTGGTTGTTCCCGGCGGCAAGATGGGCTTTGCGATGGAAGTCATCCTTGGCCCGATCATCGAGCGCATGGTGGAAAGCCGTAATAGCTGATTTTTTCTGCGCTGTTACCAAAAACCGGACGGGCAACCGTCCGGTTTTTTTTAGGCTCTGTTCGCGAATACTGTTGACAGGCTCATGTAGTGAGCCATCTTGGGCGGAAACTGGGTGTCATGGCGCATGTGCGCCGATTCAACCAGGAGCCCAGAATGCGCAAGCCGACCATGAAACAGATTTCCGCTGTACTGCGGCAAATGACGCCAGGCCAGCTCAAGGCAGTTGCAACCGAGGTGGCGGCATTGGAGACCCGTTGGGGCGCAACTGCTGTCATCGAAGGCCGTTTTGCAGCCGGAGTCTCTTGTCCGCATTGCCAATGCGAGCGCGTGCACCGGCACGGGCAAGCGAATGGCTTGCAGCGGTATCGTTGCCGCGAGTGCCGGCGGACGTTCAACGCTTTGAGCGGTACTTCGCTCTCCGGGCTGCACAAGCGGGAGAAATGGCTGGGGCAGGCCGAAGCGCTGCGGGATGGCCGCCCACTCCGCGCGGTTGCAAAGGATCTCGGCATCCATGTCGGGACGGCTCATCGCTGGCGCCACCGTTTCCTGGCTGGGCCGCAGGCGGCTATGCCGGAGTCCTTGGCGGGTATCGCGGAGGTTGATGAAACGATGTTTCTGCTCTCGTTCAAGGGGCAAGGCACACTGCCGCGTAAGGCCCGAAAACGCGGTGGCAAGGCTGCAAAGCGCGGACTGTCTCACGAGCAGGTGTCGGTTCTCGTGGCGCGCGACCGGGCCGGTGTGACGGCGGATTGTGTGCTCAAGGCGACGGACGCTACCACGCTGGCGGCGGCGCTGAAGCCCATCGTGCCAACCGACGTTGTCCTGTGCACCGATGGCAGCGGCGCGCTCGCCGCCGCTGCTCGTCAACTCGGCATCGAGCATCATGCGGTGAACCTGTCCGCCGGCATCCGTGTGGATGGCGCCTGGCATATCCAGAACGTGAATGCGTACCATAGTCGGCTCAAAACCTGGGTCCGTAAGTTCAACGGCGTGGCCACACGCTATCTCGAAAACTACCTGGGATGGTTTCGGACGCTTGACCGTAAATCGCCTGACGTCCTGAAACCGCCACAGTGGTTGGCTTTGGCAATGGGCAGCCATGCTTAACCACAGCATTCGCGAACAGAGCCTAGATCAATCGGTCACGATGAGCGCGAAATCGCGGTCACGCTGAGAGCGAAATGGGCCGGGCCGGCAGGGTTATCCACGGCGCCGGCCGCCGCAGGTGCCTCTCTCACCGGAGGCGGGCGGCGCGGTGGGTAACCCGGGTTCGGAGCGCTGACGGTCATGCTGCCACCTTCGGCCGTTTGCGCTGCGACTCGCCGGAGAGCGCCAGCTTGTGCGCCGCATGCAGCACGCGGTCGAGAATCGCATCGGCCAGGGTCGGATCGTTCAGGTACGCATGCCAGTGCTCCACCGGCAACTGGCTGGTGATCAGCGTTGCGCGCGTGCCGACCCGGTCATCAAGCACTTCCAGCAAATCGTTGCGCTCGGCTTGGCCCAGTGGCGCCAGGCCCCAGTCATCCAGAATCAGCAGATCGGTCTTCGCCAAGGCCAGCAGGCGCTTGCCGAAACTGCCGTCGCCATGCGCGATGCGCAACTCCTCGAACAAGCGTGGCGCTCGGGTGTAAACCACTGACAGCCCCTGCCGGCAGGCTGCGTTGCCCAGGGCGCAAGCCAGCCAGGTCTTGCCGCAACCGGTCGCCCCAGTAATCACCAGATTTTGCTGGTGGCGGATCCACTGGCAGCTGCCCAACTGCGCAAAGACCGCCTGATCCAGCCCGCGACCACTGGCATAACGGACCTCCTCCAAACATGCCTGCGACGATTTCAGCTTCGCCTCGCGCAGCAGGCGTTGAATGCGGCGGTTATCGCGCCAGGTCTGCTCGCGATCGACCAACAGCGCAAAGCGATCATCGAACGCCAGGGCGGCGGTCGCCGCGCTGGTCTGTTGTTCTTCGTAGCCTGAGGCCATGCCTGGCAGGCGCAATGCCCGGAGGCTGGTGAGGGTGTGTTGCAGCAACATGAGACTCCTTTCGTGGGTCAGTGGTAATACGCCGAACCACGCACATT
>CAMDGQ010000035.1 GCA_945897955.1 Tepidiphilus sp. J10
CGCCAGACAGGTGGGCAAACTTCACCGCAGCCGCACCGCCGAAGCCGTCGGCGTCGTAGAACAGACCGCCGGTGCTGGCGTTGTAGATCAGATGGTCATCGGCATCCGCCGCCGTGGTCAAGCCGGCGCCGGAAACGAACATGTCAACAGTAAGCGTGCCACCGAAGCCGGTGAACACGGCGCCATCCAGAACGATGCTGTCCGCGCCCGACAGGAAGTCGGTGATCGTGTCCACGTTGCCGACGCCCGGCGTGGTATTGAACACGAACTGGTCTGCGTCTGCGCCGCCGGTCAGGCGGTCGTTACCGAAGCCGCCAATCAGGATGTCGAGGCCGGCGCCGCCGGACAATACGTCGTTGCCGAGGCCGCCATCCAGGCTGTTGTTGCCGCTGTTGCCAATCAGACTGTTGTTGGCGCTGTTGCCGGTGCCATTGAGGTTTTCCGTGCTGTCGAGGTTGCCGAGGCCGGTCAGGACCAGGTTCTCGAAGTTGTCCAGCAGCGTGTAGCTGATCGCGGAATTGACCCTGTCTGTGCCCTCGCCGGCATTTTCGATTACCACGTCGCCGGCATCGTCCACCAGGTAGATGTCGTTGCCGAGGCCGCCGGTCATCGTGTCGAGGCCCAGATTGCCTTTCAGGTAGTCGTTGCCAAGGCCGCCGCTCAGGTTGTTGTTGCCGATGTTGCCGACAACCGCGTTATTGAGGTCGTTGCCGACGCCGTCGATATTGTCCGAACCTATCAGCCAAAGATTCTCGAATGTTCCGGACAAGGTGTAGCTGATCGAAGCACGAATTCCATCAATGCCTTCATCCGCATTCTCGATCACGACGTCGCCGAGATTGTCCACGACATAAAGATCATTCCCGAGACCGCCCTGCATCGTGTCGATGCCCAGCCCGCCATTCAGCGTGTCGTTGCCGAGGCCGCCGGTCAGGCTGTTGTTGCCGGCGTTGCCGACGAGCCGGTTGTCATGATCATTGCCGACACCAACCAGATTGTCCGTGCCCGTGAAGAAAAGAATCTCGAAGTTCTCGGCCAGGGTGTAGTCGAACGAGACATTGATCCTGTCCACGCCCGCATCGGCCTCTTCGATGACGACATCGCCGACGTTGTCGAGGATGTAGGTGTCGGCACCAAGGCCGCCCTGCATGGTGTCGGCGCCAGCACCGCCATTCAACACATCCGCCAGCGAACCACCTTGCAGGATGTCATTGCCGGCATAGCCAAAGATACGATTGGTGCTGTCGTCCAGGCCAATGAGTACGTCATCGCCGGCGCTGCCCGGCGTAATCACCTTCGCATTGACGGTAGCGGCATCCCAGGTGACCAGATCGCTGAAAACGAATTGCTCAACGCGCGATTCGATGCCGATGAATTCGTTGAAGTAATTGCCCACCGTCAGCGAGTCGCCCACACCGTACTGGAACACCAGACTGTCGCCCTTGCGCAGCACCGCTTTCAGCGCGGTGGAATCGACATCCGTAAACCGGACCACATCAATGTTGCCGGGTGTCGGGTCGAAATCGAGCAGGGTGTCCTTGCCCATGCCGATCCCGACGATGTAGGTGTCGTTGCCGGAAAGACCGTACAGCGTGTCATTACCGCGCCCGCCATCGAGCAGATCGGCTTGAAGATTGCCTTGCAGGAAGTCGTTGCCACCAAAGCCGAACAGGCGGTTTTCGCCATCGAAGTAACCCAGCAGGGTGTCGTTGACATCGCTACCCTGGGTCAACACCCGTGCCTTGATCGCCGCGTCATTCCAGGTGGCGTCGCTGAAGCTGAACTGCTCGATGCGGTGGGCCTCGCGGTGGAAATAGTTGACCACACCGAGCGAGTCGCCCGCGCCATACTGGAATACCAGGTCATCACCCTTGCGCAGCAACCCGGTCAGATCCGTGCTGGCCATGGACTGGAACAGAACCACATCGGTGACGTTGGGAGTCGGGTCGTTTTCGACGATACGGTCGACGCCGGTGCCGATCCCGACTATGTAGGTGTCGCCGCCCTGGCCGCCAAACAGGGAATCCTCGCCCTGCCCGCCATCCAGCGTGTCGGCGCCCAGGTCGCCATCCAGCGTGTCGTTGCCTTCCCCGCCAATCAGACTGTCATTACCCCAGAGGCCAACCAGATGGTCATTGCCGCTGCCGCCATCCAGCATGTCCGCAAGTGCTCCGCCTTGCAGGTAGTCGTCGCCAGCAAGGCCAAAGATCCGATTGGTCGAATCGGCAAAACCGGTCAGGTTGTCGTTGCCGGCGCCGCCAAGGGTGGTCAGCCGCGCCTTGACGGAGGCATCGTTCCAGTTGAAGCCGTCGCTGAAGCTGAATTGTTCGATGCGATAGGCAAAGGTGGCAAGAAAGTAATTGGTCACGCTCAGCGAATCGCCATCGCCATACTGGAACAGCAGGTCTTCGCCGATACGCAGCAAGCCGGTCAGATCGGTTGAAGCAATATCCTGAAACTCGATCAGATCATGGTTGCCGGGGGTGGCGTCGAAATCGAGCAGCGCATCCGCCCCCATGCCGGCACCGACGATATAGATATCGTCGCCCGTACCGCCCTCCAGATAATCCGCGCCGAGTCCGCCGATCAAACGGTCAGCGCCGCTTCCGGCCAGCAGGAAATCGTCACCCTGTCCGCCAGTCAAGGTGTCCGCGCCATTCTCGCCATGCAACGCGTCGACGCCGTCGCCGCCAATCAGGCTGTCGTCGCCATTAAAGCCGTACAGGCCATCATTGCCGTCGCCGCCATCCAGCAGGTCGGCTTGTGAACCCCCATGCAGATTGTCATTTCCGCCCAGGCCGAAGATACGGTTCGCGCCATCGTCGTAACCAAAGATCGCTTCAGCCAATTCGCTTCCCAGGGTAACCACGCGCGCCTTGATCGCCGCGTCATCCCAGGTAACCGCGTCGCCAAAGCTGAACTGTTCGATCCGGAAAACGTCGCTGAAAAAATGGTTTCTGACGGTAAGCGAACCGACTACGCCAAACTGAAACACCAGGTTGTCGCCGATACGCAGCAGGCCGGTCAGATCGGTGGAGGAAAGACTCAGGAACTGCACCGCATCGTTGCTTGCCGGGGCTTCATCGAATTCCTCGATGATGTCTGCGCCCGACCCGACGATGTAGGTGTCGTCGCCCAAACCGCCATTCAGGAAGTCATCGCCCTGGTCGCCAGCCAGCGTATCGTCACCGTCACCGCCAACCAGAAAATCAATGCCCTCCCCGCCCGCGAGGGAATCCGCGCCTTCAAGGCCATACAGCGCGTCGTCGCCCTCCAGACCGGTGATCAGGTCATCCTCGAGTCCACCCAGGAGGATGTCCGCACTTTCCGTACCGATGATTGTGGCCATGTCCGTTCTCCTCGCCGTTAGCTGCGTCGTTGCGCAATTCGCCCAGAGGTTGAAACCGCTTCAAGCTGGAAAAATGGGACACACCGTGAAGCGTGTCCCATTGTCTTTGAAAACTGCGGCAGACAAGCCAGGTGATCGGCTTACAAAAGGGAGAAATCCGCAAAACTGACGGCTGGCGCGCCAGACAGGTGGGCAAACTTCACCGCAGCCGCACCGCCGAAGCCGTCGGCGTCGTAGAACAGACCGCCGGTGCTGGCGTTGTAGATCAGATGGTCATCGAAATCCGCCGCCGTAGTCAGGCCGGCGCCGGAAACGAACATGTCAAAAGTAAGCGCGCCACCGAAGCCGGTGAACACGGCGCCATCCAGAACGATGCTGTCCGCGCCCGACAGGAAGTCGGTGATCGTGTCCACGTTGCCGACGCCCGGCGTGGTATTGAACACGAACTGGTCTGCGTCTGCGCCGCCGGTCAGGCGGTCGTTGCCGAAGCCGCCGATCAGGATGTCGAGGCCGGTGCCGCCGGACAATACGTCGTTGCCGAGGCCGCCATCCAGGCTGTTGTTGCCGCTGTTGCCAATCAGACTGTTGTTGGCGCTGTTGCCGGTGCCATTGAGGTTTTCCATGCTGTCGAGGTTGCCGATGCCGGTCAGAACCAGGTTCTCGAAGTTGTCCAGCAGCGTGTAGCTGATCGCGGAATTGACCCTGTCCGTGCCCTCGCCGGCATTTTCGATTACCACATCGCCGGCATCGTCCACCAGATAGTTGTCGTTGCCGAGACCGCCGGTCATCGTGTCGAGGCCGAGATTGCCTTTCAGGTAGTCGTTGCCGAGGCCGCCGCTCAGGTTGTTGTTGCCGATATTGCCGACAACCGCGTTATTGAGGTCATTGCCGATGCCGTCGATGTTGTCTGTGCCGATCAGCACCAGATTCTCGAAAGTGTCCGCCAGTGTGTAGCTGATCGAAGCACGAATTCCATCAATGCCTTCATCCGCATTCTCGATCACGACGTCGCCGAGATTGTCCACGGCATAAACATCATTCCCGAGACCGCCCTGCATCGTGTCGATGCCCAGCCCGCCATTCATCGTGTCGTTGCCGAGGCCGCCGGTCAGGCTATTGTTGCCGGCGTTGCCGACGAGCCGGTTGTCATGGTCATTGCCGACCCCGATCAGGTTGTCCACACCGCTGAAGAGCAGGGATTCAAAGTTTTCGGCCAGGGTGTAATCGAACGAGACAAATATCCTGTCGACCCCCGCATCCGCCGCTTCGATGACGACATCACCGACGTTGTCGATGGTGTAGGTGTCATCCCCAAGTCCGCCCTGCATGGTGTCGGCGCCAAGACCACCGTTGAGCGCATCGTTGCCGAGGCCGCCACTCAGATTGTTGTTGCCGGTATTGCCGACCAGGGCATTGTTGAGGTCGTTGCCGAAGCCGTCGAGGTTTTCCAGACCGGTCAGCAAGAGTTTCTCGACGTTGTCGGTCAGCGTGTAGCTGATCGTGGACCTGACGGTATCAATACCGGCATCGACCGCCTCGATCACCACATCGCCGATGTTATCGACATAGTAGTAGTCATTGCCCAGGCCACCCTGCATGGTGTCGGCGCCAAGACCGCCTAACAGCACGTTGTTGCCCTCGTTGCCGGTCAAAACATTGTTCAGCGCATTGCCGGTGGCGTTGATGTTGTCCACGCCGATCAGCGTGAGGTTTTCGATGTTCACAAGTCCCGCCAGCGACTTGCTGATCGAACTTTCGATCGTGTCGATGCCGGCGGCGGCAGCTTCCTGAACAATATCGCCGACGTTATCCACGACATAGGTATCGTTGCCGAGGCCGCCCAGCATGGTGTCGATGCCGGCGCCGCCATCGTGCCGGTCATCGCCGTCGCCACCTTCGAGCCGGTCACGGCCGCTGTTGCCGCTGAGGTCGTCGTGCCCGCTGTTGCCGCGCAAGGTGTTGTCGTTGACGTCGCCCTTCAAATGGTCGTCGCCGGAACCGCCGTAGGCATCCTCGATGTGGGTGGTGGTCGCCGCCGTCAGACCGGCGATGATCGCGGCCACGACGTTGCTGCTGTCGGGGCTAAGCGTGACGACCGCGCCGCGCCCGAGCTGGCTGACCAGACTGCTGTAGCTGGCCTCCAAGCCGCCGGCGATGGCGAAGATCGGGATGATGTTGGCGGCGGCGAGCGCGGCCTGCACTTGCGCGATAAGGGGGTAGTCCTCGCCGATGCCGCCGCCGTCCATGATCGCGTCGCCGTTATTCGGCGTGGTGATGCCCGCCGCCACGCCATCGCCGGCCTGGTGGAACTGCGCATCGGTGAACAATACGACGAAGCGCGCCGAATCGGGCCGGAAGCCGACCTCGGTGCTGTGCAAGGCCAGTTGCATCAAGCCTTCGATCTGCGCTTCCGGACCGTCCGCGCCGCTGCCGATCGCCAATCCGTTATAGGTCGTCGCCAGCAGAGCCTCGTTGGGCGTCAGCGCCAGCGTGGTCCGGTAAACCCATTCGCCAAGCGCGCCGAAGGGACTGATGCCCTTGTCGATGAAGCTGGATACACCAAACTCGCTGTTGGTCTGCACCGCGCGCAACGCGGTAACTATCTGCGGCACGACGCCGCGCACGGTGGCGATGTCGTCGCCGAAGGAACCGCTCAGATCCTGCAGGAACTGCACGTCGAGCGGCGATGCGGTGGTACCGCCGACGCCGATGGTGATGATGTTTCCATCCACATCGCTGTCGGTTTCGCCCGACAGGTCGATGTTGCAACCGAGTTCGGAATCGCTGGCGTCGATCGTGTCGTGGCCGAGGAAATCCTCGATATGCGAGGAACCGCCCTTGACCTTGTAAACGTCGTCGCCGCTGCCGCCGGACAGAGTGTCCTTGCCCGAATGCGAATGCAGTTCGTCGTTGCCATCGCCGCCTAGCAACAAGTCGTCGCCGTCGGCGCCATCGAGGATGTCATCGCCCGAATTGCCGGACAGCGTGTTGTTGCCGGAGTTGCCGGTCGCCCGGTGAGCGGTGTCGGTCAGGCGAATGTTCTCGATGTTCTCGGCGATGGTGCCTTCGAACGCGGTCACGACGGTGTCGATGCCGCCATCTGCGGTCTCGATGACGATGTCGTTGAGGTCATCGACGAAGTAGGTGTCGTTGCCGTCGCCGCCGATCATGATGTCGCCGCCGATGCCGCCGTCGAGAGAGTCGTTGCCGAGGCCGCCGATCAGGGTCTGCGAACCGGCAGCGCCTTTAAGTAGATTGTCGCCATCGTTGCCGGTCGCAGTGGTGCCTTCGCCGGTGACCTGAAGAATTTCGATGTTGTCGGCCAGCGTGATATCGAACGACGCGATCACCGTGTCGGTGCCGCCGCCAACCGCTTCCTGCACCACATCGCCCAGTTGATCGATCAGATAGGTATCGTCGCCGAGGCCGCCGATCAGCAGATCGGCACCGGCGCCGCCATCCAGGGTGTCGTTGCCGGCGCCGCCGGTAATCGTGTTGGCGCCGGCGTTGCCGGTTCCGCTGTGCGCCGCGCCGGTCAGCGTCAGGCTTTCGAGTTCGTCGGCAAGCACATAATCAAAGGTAGTGATGACCGTATCAATGCCGCCATCCGCTGCTTCGATGATGACATCGGCCGCAGCGTCGACCTTGTAGGTGTCGTTGCCGAGCCCGCCCGACAGCGTGTCGTTGCCGGCGGCGCCATCCAGGGTGTCGTCGCCATCGGTGCCGGTAATGGCGTTGTCCAGCGCATTGCCGGTGCCGATACGCGCGGCGCCGGTCAATTGCAGATTTTCGACGTTGGCCGCCAACGTGAAATTGGCGCTGGCAATTACCGTGTCGGTACCACCGCCAAGCGCCTCGGTCACCACGTCTGACGTGCTGTCGACATGATAGGTGTCGTTGCCCGCGCCGCCATTCATCGTGTCGTTGCCGGCCAGGCCGTCGAGAGTGTCGTCGCCAGTCGTCCCGGTCAGGCTGTTGTTCAGTGTGTTGCCGGTGCCGATCCTGGCTGCGCCGGTGAGTTGCAGGTTTTCCAGGTTTGCACCCAGCGTCCAGTCCAGCGAAGCGATCACCGTATCGGTGCCGGCCGCCGTCGCTTCATCGGCGATGTCGCCCAGGTCATCGACGTGGTAGGTGTCGTTACCGAGGCCGCCGATCATGCTGTCCGCGCCGCCAGCGCCGTCGAGGGTGTTGTTGCCGGCGGTGCCGGTAATGATGTTGACGCCCGCGTTGCCGGTACCGGTCAATGCGACGCCGCCGGACAGGTCGAGGTTTTCGATATTTGCCGCGAGTGTCCAGTTGACGCTGGCAATCACCTTGTCGGTGCCTTCGCCGACGAGTTCGGTCGTTGTGTCCGACGTGTTGTCAACCAGGTAAATATCGTCGCCGGTTCCGCCGCTGAGCGCGTCGCTGCCCGAGCCGCCATCAAGACGATCATTGCCGGCGCCACCAATCAGGGTGTCGTTGCTTGCGCCGCCTTCGATGTCGTCGTTGCCGCCGGCCCCGTTGACGCTGTCATTGCCGTTCAGCGCGATGATGGCGTCATCGGTCTCGCCAACGACATGCGTGCCGGTACCGTAACCCGCGCCAATGATGTCGTTGCCATTGGTGCCATAGAAATTGTTGTCCGGCTGCCAGCTCAACGGCGCGAACAGCGTATAGACGGATGCGGATGCGCCGGCGCTGGACGCGCCGATGATCAGATCGGCGGTGCCGTCGCCATTCATGTCCGGCGCGATGGCGACCGAACTGCCGAACAGGCTGCCGGTTGTGCCGACGATTTTCGCGCCGCCGATGCCTTGTGCCACCAACGCCAGATCAACGGTGGAAAGCCCGCCGCCCCAGACCACATAAACGGCGCCGGCGTCCTCGCCGCCCTCTCTGTTGTAGGCCGCGCCGATCACCAGATCCTTGATGCCGTCACGGTTCAGGTCGGCGCCACCGGCGACGGACATGGTGTCCAGATCGTCGATAGCCTGGCCGATGATCCGGTAGCCGCTGGTCCCGATCGCGGCGAGGTCGACTTCGGTGGTATTTGTCTTGCCGAACACGACATAGGCGCTGTTGGTATCGGATGCGCCAACCAGGATGTCATCCACGCCATCACCGTTCACGTCGCCGATTCCGCTGATCGCCGAACCCACCTTGTCGTTGAGCGCACCGATAATACGGAAACCACCCGTGCCATCGGCGATATCGCGCAGATCGACTTCATCGCCATTGGCCTTGCCGAACACGACATAGGCCGCGCCCAGATTGTCGCCGGTGTCGCCAGCCCCATCTGATACACCAATCAGGATTTCTGACCTGCCGTCACCATTCATGTCACCGACGGTGCCGATGGCGTTGCCGATGCCGTTGCCGCCGTCTTCGCCGACGATGCGGAAACCACCGGTTCCAAGTTCCACATCGGCGAGATTGATCGGCGCATCGTCGCCCTTGCCATATACAACGTAAACCGCGCCTTCCGGCCCGCCACCACCGCCACCGCCACCACCGCCACCGCCGCCACCGCCACCGCCACCGCCACCGCCACCACCACCACCGGCAGGCAGCGTGACACCGGGTGCACCGATCAGCAGGTCGGAAATGCCGTCACCATTCTGGTCGGCGATCGACATGATCGAGGTTCCGGCCAGATCGCCCGCCAGCGCACCGTTGATGGCGAAGCCCTGGTCGGCGCCACTGGCCAGAAGATCGGCGAGATCGATCCCGCCGCCAAAGGCTTGCCCCCAAACCACGAAAGCCGTACCGGCGCCGCCATCCATACCCGGCGCGCCAATCAGTATTTCCGCCAGCCCATCGCCATTCATATCGGCTACGGAACTCACCGTAGCACCCGCCAGGTCGCCGGCATTGATGCCGTCGATGATGATGTCGTTGGCGTCAGCAGTCAGCGTAGTCGTCGTACCGCCGGTCGATTGCCCGCGATGGACGACAATGCGACCGGCATCGAGCGCCTTGTCGTCGTCGCCGCCCACGCCGACCACCACCTCGGCGATGCCGTCGCCATTCAGATCGGCGATGGACGACACCCATGCCGGCACCGACACCCCCACCAACTGGCTGAAGTCACCCGGCGTGTCCGGAAGCAGCCGATTGGCAATGCCACTGGCCAAAGCGGAAGTAATGTTGATTTTTGTATTCGGGATAGGCATACGGCTCTCCAGTGCGGGGCAATCAGGCAGAAATAAAGGGGGAAGAAAAGCATTGGAAAGAAGTTCCAATGCAGGATATGTGGTCATTATCACGGGGGTTGATGAACCCCGTCAACGTGGGCATTTATTCCACAATAAGCAGACAACAATATCTACAAAAAATCGCGGAATAGCCCTAGGAATCCCCCTTGGTTCTTTTGTAACCAACGAGTTAGCGGGAGTTGCCTGTATTTTTGAGCCTAACCGCCCTTGCTCAGCCAGATCAGGCTATCGAATCGCGCCCGGGCCTCGACATCCACTTTGATCCGGGCAATACCGGCCGATCCGACATTGATGTGATACGCCTGCGTACAAGGAAGCCCGAGTGCGTGACAGATCGCCATCCGAATCACCCCGGCATGCGCCACGACGAGGACATGCTGACCGGCATGGCGTTGATGGATTTCCTCATAGGCGGCGATCACGCGACCATGAAAGTCGGCCAGCGCTTCAGCACCCTGCGGTCGGTTGGCAACAGGATCGAGCTTGAAGTTGAGGATGGCATCCGGATCGCGCCGTTTGAGCTGTTCGGCGGTCCGGCCTTCCCATTCACCAAATCCGACCTCCGCCAGTCGGGCGTCGTAATGCAACGGCAGTGCAATGTCCTCGGACAGCCATTCGGCGAATGCGCTGCAACGGCTCAATGGCGAACTGATGATGGCAGACCACGGTTTTTCGCCGGCAGTTGCTGCACGCATCTGCGCCCAGCCTTTTTCGGATAGCGGGTCGTCAGTCTGGCCGCGATATTTTTTACCGCCAACGGGCTCGCCGTGCCGCAGGAAATCGAGTGTCGTCGTAGTCATGGCAATCCTTCAGCGCCCGCGCAGCAGGCTTTCCACTTCACGCCGCAAGGCATCCACTTCCATTACCGCCAGTGCAGCGCGACTGCCCAGCGACAGGATACTGCCTCCCAACGCGGCGCACTGGCGGTAAGCCGTGCGGCTCTTCAGGCTGGCGGCGAGCATCGGGATGCCGAACTCCGGCAACATGGCGAGCACTTCGCGCGCCAGCACCGTATTGGGTTGCATCTGGTTCACCACCAGGCGCGCTTCGAGTTCCGGATTCTTGTTGCGCGCCAGAACGATGGCTTCCCGGATACGCACCGAGGCCCACAGATCAAGCGGCGAGGGAATCACCGGCACCAATGCCAGATGCGCAGCACGCAAGGCGCTGGCAGTGACCGGCGCGCTGGCCGCCGGCGGGCTGTCGATGACGATGTAATCGAATTCCTCCGCGCGCTTGCGCAGCGCCTTGTGCAACTTGTTTTCTTCGCCGGAGACATCCTCTACCTGCGCCGGAAACCCCCCGCCCATGCCGGACCAATGCACTGCGGTGTTCTGTGCGTCGGCATCGGCAACCAGAACACGCTTGCCTCGATCCGCCAGACTGCCGGCCAGCAGCATGGTCAGCGTGGTCTTGCCGGCTCCACCCTTCTGATTGACGACAGCGATAATTTTTGCGCTCATGCAGCTTGCTCCAGGGATTCTTTCGATTAATCGGGTGATGGTATCGCCATGCTTAGTCGGATGCAGCCGCGTAGGTATAATTCGCGCGTTTCAAATTACCAGGATTCGACTCATGGGCTTTCTCGCTGGCAAGAAGATTCTCATCACCGGTCTGCTCAGCAACCGTTCGATTGCCTATGGCGTCGCCAAATGCTGCCACCGCGAGGGGGCCGAACTGGCCTTCACGTATCAGGGCGAAAAAGTAAAGGATCGTGTGCTGGGTCTGGTCAACGAGTTCAGCAGCGAAGCCCCAATGCTGTTCCCCTGCGACGTCAGCAGCGATGCGGAAATCACCGCCCTGTTCGACAGTCTGGGCAAACACTGGGATGGACTCGACGGTCTGGTGCATTCGATCGCCTATGTGCCGAAAGAGGCGCTGGTCGGCAGTTATCTCGATTACGTCACGCGCGAGAACTTCCAGATCGCACATGACATCTCCAGCTATTCCTTCACCGCACTGGCCAAGGCCGGTTTGCCGATGATGCTTGGTCGCAATGCCGCCATGCTGACCATGAGCTATCTCGGTGCGGTGCGTTCGGTGCCGCATTACAACGTCATGGGTCTGGCCAAGGCCAGCCTGGAAGCCAGCGTGTATTACCTGGCTTCCAGCGTTGGACCGAAGGGTATCCGGGTCAATGGACTCTCCGCCGGCCCGATCAAGACGCTGGCCGCTTCCGGCATCGCCGATTTCAACAAACTGCTGGCCTGGGGTGAAAAACACTCGCCGCTCCGCCGTAACGTCACCATCGAAGAAGTCGGCAATGTCGCCGCATTCCTGCTTTCCGACCTGTCTTCCGGTATTACCGGCGAAATCACCTATGTCGATTCCGGTTTCAGCAGCACGGCGGGTTTATCGACGGATGATTGAGTCCATCGCGGACAACAAAAAAGCCGGGCAAGCCCGGCTTTTTTGTTGTCCGCGATGACCGGATCACTCTGCTTTGGGGTCCAGCGCAGTTGCTTGGATATTGATCTTCGTCCGTGCCTTGGCACTTTCCATGTAGGCACGCATTTCTTCCAGCGCCAGCATGCGGCGCAGATCACTGCTCATGGCCTTGAGTTGCTCCTCGGGGAACTGACTGTCCATGACACGGTTTATGCGATAAAGGCGATAACCCTCGGCGGTCTCGGCCCCGACCCAAACAGGTAACTTGCTTGACTTGGCAGAGAAGATTGCGCGCAGAGAAGCGGTGGGAATATTCAGTGGCTGCATGCGGGAAACACTCATCGCAGCGGACAGCGTAGTCGGCACAGTTGCCAGTTGCTCATCGACAAGCCGCTCTTTCAGCGCCTTGTTCCCGGCTTCAACCGCAAGCTTTCGAGCGGCAGCAAGCGTCAGGCGGGTACGAATTTCCGCCGCGACGTCAGCCAATGGTCGCGCCCCGGCCGGACGGTGCTCGATGACACGAGCGGAAACCAGGGTATTGGGAGCCACTTCGACTGCCTCCACATTCTGTTTCTTCTTGAGCGAGTCCTCGCTAAGCAATGCATTCATCAACCGGGCATCGCCCAGCATGGGCGGCTGGGCATTGCCCTGGCCAATCCAGCCGCTTTCCTCAATGACCAGACCGAATTCCTTGGCGGCGGGCGCGAGATTCTCGGGTTGTTCGTACACCAGATTGCTGAACCGCTCGGCGGCTTCGACAAACCGCTTCTGGGCCTCCTGCTGGCGCAGCGACTTGGCGATATCTTCCTTGACGACCTCGAAGCCCATCTTCGCCCCGCCTACAACGCCATCAAGGCGAATGATATGAAAGCCGAACTGGCTTTCCACCGGCCCCTGAATCTCGCCCTGCTTCATCCCCCAAACCGCATCGGCGAACGGCTTCACCATCATGTCGCGCGAGAACAGGCCCAGATCTCCACCGTTGGCGCCGGAAGCGGGGTCTTGCGAATGCTGGCGCGCCAGATCGGCGAACTTGGCCGGCGCCTTGCGCACTTCGGCCAGCAACTGCTCGGCGCGAGCTTTGGCTGCCTGCTTGGCGGCGGCATCCGCACCGGTATCCAGCTTGATCAGAATATGGCTTGCGCGACGCTGCTCAGGCTCCTGGAATTGCGCCTGATTTTCGTCGAAGTATTTACGCACCTGAGCATCGCTGATCTGCACAGCCGCCGCCAGGGCATCCTGCGACAGGGTCAGATACTGGACACGAACCATTGCGGGAGTTGCGTACCTGGCCTGATTAGCCTTGTATTCGGCCTCCACAGCCTTATCGTCGATGCTGACCGAAGCGCTGTAGTTCTTCTGGTCAAAAATGGCTTCGTTCACTTCACGCTGCTGCGCCAATAGTTTGGCCAATCGGTTTGTACTCGGCTTGGGGGCGACCGCTCCTTCGCCATAACTGATCTGAACCTGCTTGAGCAGCAAATCCTTGCCAATCAAAGCCATCAATTCACCGCGCGACATGCCGCGCCCAGCCAGCCAGGCATCCATCCGCTGTTCGGAGAACTTGCCGTTTTCCTGAAAGACATCAACCCCGGTCAGCACCGACTGAATCTGGGGATCAAGTACGGTAAAGCCGGCCTTGTTCGCGAATTGGGTCAGCACGCTCGAATTGACGAGTTGTTCGATCACCAGTTTGCGCAAGGCTTTTTCCTCGACCTTGGCATCCATCTGCTCCTGTTGCTCTTTCAGCGCCTTGCCGAATTCGCGCTGACTGATTTCAACATCGCCCACTGATGCAACCGGAGGTTCCTTTCCCCCGCCGCTGATATAGGAATCAACTCCCCATAAAGCGAATGGGACGATCAGCAACAGCAGGATCACCTTGGCAATCCAGCCTTGGGAACGTTCACGAATGGCTTCTAGCATGGCGATTAAATCACTCAAACAGAGTCAAAAAAACGAACTTCAAAAACATGTTCGCCGGAAAAATACAGACACAAGCTATTGATTAACTGGCGGAAGCGGTGAGATTCGAACTCACGAACGGTTTCCCGTTGCCGGTTTTCAAGACCGGTGCAATCGACCACTCTGCCACGCTTCCGAAGCGCGGCATTCTAACTTGGCTTGACGCCACTCCGAAACCGTCATTTCAGCCGAAATGGATTGATTGGGGTTTACGGTCAGGCAAATGACGTCGCAGGCTGCGCGATGGAACTGAAAACATCGAAGTAGCCGGGAAAGGTTTTCGCGACACATTTCGGATCGTTGATCCGGATCGGGACGCCGCCCAGGCTGACCAGAGAGAAGCACATCGCCATGCGGTGATCGTCATAGGTGTCAATGACTGCGTTGGGAATCAACCTGGCGGGCGGGGTTACCCGGATGTAATCGGCGCCCTCTTCCACTGTTGCGCCGACCTTGCGCAGTTCCGTCGCCATCGCGGCGATGCGGTCGGTCTCCTTGACCCGCCAGGACGCGATATTGCGCAGCGTGCTGACGCCATCGGCAAACAGCGCCAGCACCGCAAGGGTCATCGCGGCATCCGGGATGTGGTTGCAGTCGAGATCAATGGCCTGCAGTTTGCTGCCGCAGGCAAGGCGGCTTTCGATCCAGTTGGGTCCGAATCCGATTTCCGCCCCCATACGCGCCAGCGCCTCGGCGAATCGCACGTCGCCTTGAATACTGTTGCGGCCGACGCCTTCCACCCGCACGGGTCCGTGCCCGAGCGCGCCTGCGGCAAGGAAGTAGGAGGCTGAGGAAGCATCGCCCTCGACCTCGATTTCGCCCGGGCTCCGGTAAACAGTTGCCGGCACGGTGAAGCTCCGCCAGTCTTCCCGCTTCACCTCAACGCCGAATCGCCGCATCAGGTTGAGCGTGATCTCGACATACGGCTTGGAGATCAGTTCGCCCTCGACCCGGATCGTCACGGCACGTCCGAGCAAGGGCGCCGAAAGCAGCAGGCCCGTCAGGTATTGACTGGACACATTGCCTTTCACGCTGGCGACGGAATCAGCTTCACTGCTGGCAGGAGACATCGCCAGCGGCGGAAACCCCTCATTGCCGAGATAGCTGATTTGCGCGCCAAGCTGACGCAGCGCGTTGACCAGATCGCCGATCGGGCGCTCGTGCATGCGCGGAATGCCAGTCAGGGTGTACTGACCGCCGGCCAGCGCGGTGGCTGCGGTCAGCGAGCGAAACGCTGTGCCGGCATTGCCGAGGAACAGTTCGGCCTGCTTCACGGGGAATGCACCACCAACACCATCAACCAGATACTCGTCACTGTTATCAAGGCGTTGCCATGCGACGCCAAGACGGGTCAACGATTCGAGCATGACCTGGGTGTCGTCCGAATCGAGCAGGCCCTTGACCCGTGTTTTGCCGTTGGCCAGCGCGGCGAGCAGCAACATGCGGTTGGAGATGCTTTTCGAGCCGGGCAAGCGCACTTTGCCGCGAGCGCCGGAAAGCGCGGGGAGATCGAGAAATTGCATGAAATTGATCCGAGGTTTTAACTATTCGTTGTATTTGCCTTGCAGCCAGTTACTGCGCGCTTCGCGGGCGCGGGCGAAAAGCTCCTCCAGCGCCTGGCCATCGCGGGCTTCAATCAATGCGCGCACAGACTTCAATTTATCGCCCAGGGCATCCAGCTCATGCATCAAGGCGTCGGCATTGGCCAGGGTGATATCGCGCCACATTTCGGGATGACTACCGGCGATACGGGTGGCATCGCGCAAGCCCGCCCCGGCGTAGCGGAAGTAAATCTCCGCCAGCGGCCGACTGGCGAGCTCTTCCATCAGCGCGAAAGACAGCAGGTGCGGCAAATGGCTGACTGCAGCGAACACCTGATCATGCAATGCCGCATCCATGCATGCGACTCGCGCACCGCATGCGCGCCAGAGCGCTTCGACGGTTTCGACATCGGCAGCCCGATTTTCCGGCAGCGGCGTCAGGATCAGTGGCTTGTCGGCATAAAGACCCGGCCTTGCGGCGATGGCGCCATTGGTCTCGGCGCCTGCAATCGGGTGTCCGGGCACGAATTGATGAACACGCGCGCCGAGGCCCAGCCGGGCTGCGGCGATGACATCCTGCTTGGTGCTGCCCGCGTCGGTGACGATGCAGGTCGTTGGCAATACCGGCGCCAGCTCGGCAAAAAGCCCGGGCATTGCGCCGACTGGCGCTGCCAGCATGATCAGGTCGGCGCTTGCGGCGGCGCTTGCCAGGCCATCGCCGATTTCGTCAATGATGCCCAGCTTCAGCGCGGTTTCGAGGTTGGCGCGTCCACGGCCGATACCGGTGACACGCTGAACCTGACCCTGATTCTTCAAATCCAGCGCAAAAGAGCCTCCAATCAGGCCGACACCGACCACTACCAGATGCTTGATCATGCTTGCTCCAGGATTTCGGACAATGCCGCCAGAAAGCGCGCATTCTGCTCCGGCAAGCCAATGCTTACCCGCAGGTATTCGGGCATGCCGTAATTGCCTACAGGACGCACGATGACGCCGCGCTTGAGCAGCGCCTGGAATACTTCGCCCGCCGGGCCGACCTTGACGCAGATGAAATTGCCGAAGGAAGGGATGAATTCGAGGCCAATGCGTTGAAAACCCTGAACCATCTGCGCCATGCCGGCATCGTTGACCCGCTTCGAGGCCGCAATGAACTCGGCATCGTCAATCGCCGCCGCCGCACCCAGCAAGGCGAGAGAGTTGACATTGAAGGGTTGCCGGACACGATTCAGCATGCCCGCCACATCGGGATGGGCCAGCGCATAACCGACACGCAGGCCCGCCAGTCCGTAGGCTTTGGAGAAAGTGCGCGTCAGAATCAGATTTGGATAATCGGCTAGCCAGGCGACGCTGGGCGCTTGCAAATCGACATCGAGAAACTCGCCGTAGGCCTCATCCAGTACCACGATCACCTGTTCCGGTACGGATTTCAGGAAAGCCGCCAGTGACGCCGCATCAAGCAATGTGCCGGTCGGGTTGTTGGGATTGGCGATGAATACCACGCGCGTGTCGTCACGGATCGCGGCAAGCATGGCAGCAAGGTCATGGCCGAAATCAAGCGCCGGAGTTTCAATGCCGATCGCGCCGGTCGCCTGGGTAACCAGGGGATAGACGGCGAAGGCGTGACGCGAATACACAGCCGAGGTTCCGGGCGCCAGAAACGCGCGTGCGACCAGTTCGAGTACATCGTTGGAGCCATTGCCGAGGACGATGCCGGACATGCCGATGTTGCCAAACTCGACGCCCAATTTGGCGGTGATGGCCGATTTCAATTCGAAACCGTTGCCATCCGGATAGAGCGCAAGTTCGTCGAGCGCGGCGGCGATGGCGGCGCGCGCCCTGGGGCTGACGCCAAGCGGGTTCTCATTCGAGGCCAGTTTGACAATGTCGGCTTCGGCAAGACCCATCTCGCGCGCAAGTTCGGAAATGGGCTTTCCGGGTTGATAGGGCGCGATGGCGCGGACGTAGGCGGGAGCTAGATCACAGGAATGCATGGAGTAATGGGCGGCAAGCGCTAAACGGCGACCGGGTAGGCGCCAAGAATTTTCAGGAAGGAGCAATGTTCCTCGATGGCATGCAGCGCGGCCTGGATGTTGGGATCGGCGAAGTGGCCTTCGATATCGACATAGAACACATACTCCCAGGTGCCATTGCGAGCGGGACGGGATTCCAGCTTGGACAGGCCGATGTCATGCCCGGCCAGGGGCGCGAGCAATTCCAGCAACGCACCCGGACGATTGCGGGCGGACAGCACGAGGGATGTTTTGTCCCGCCCCGACGGCGCGGTTTCTTCTCTGCCCAGCACCAGAAAACGTGTGGTGTTGTTGGCTTCATCTTCGATATCGCGGGCGACGATGACGAGTCCGTAACGCTCGGCGGCCAGTTCGCCGGCAATCGCGGCGGCATCCGGGTTATCCGCCGCCAACCTCGCTGCTTCGCCATTGCTGGTGGCCTGGATGGTTCGGACGCAGTGCAGATTCTGGTTGAGCCATTCGTGGCACTGCCCGAGTGATTGGGCATGCGAATAAATGACTTCAATGCCCTCCATGCCGGTCTTTCCAGTCGCACCACGCCGCATCAGACACTGGCGCACGCGCAGCATCACCTCGCCGCAGATTTTCAATGGACTGGTGAGCATCAGATCAAGCGTGCGATTGACGGCGCCTTCGGTAGAGTTTTCCACCGGCGCGATGCCATAGCTGGCCTCGCCGCGTTCAACCGCGCGGAACACATCGTCAATGCTGGCGCAGGCCAAGCCCTGGGTGGCATGGCCGAAATGCTTGATCGCAGCGGCTTCCGAAAAAGTGCCCTGCGGGCCCAGATAGGCGATGTTCAGCGGCTGTTCCAGCGCGCGGCACGCCGACATGATTTCCTTGTACAGCACGGAAATGGATTCGGCCGGCAACGGCCCCGGATTGTCGGCCTGCATGCGCCGCACCACCTGGGCCTCCCGCTCGGGTTTGTAAACGATGCCGTTCTTCAGATGCCCGATGGTTTGAGCCAGGCTTGCCCGCTCGTTCAAAAGGCGCAGCACCTGGTCATCGACGGCGTCGATCTGCTTGCGGAGAGAAAGTAGTTCCTCGCTCATGGCGCTCAATCATTCAACAGGTAGATAACGCACGCGCAATACGCCCTCGATCGCGGCCAGGCCGGCAATAACGTTTTCCGCAACGGCGGCATCGACATCAACCAGGGTAAATGCCATTTCACCCTTCGATTTGTTCACCATGTTGTGGATATTGAGGCCGGCGGCAGCGAGCGCGGTGGAAATCTGGCCCAGCATGTTGGGCACATTGGCATTGGCGATGGCCAGGCGATAGGCGGATTCGCGCGGCAGGCTGATGTTGGGGAAATTCACCGCGTTGAGGATGTTGCCGTTTTCAAGGTAATCGGCCAGTTGTTCGGCGACCATCACCGCGCAGTTTTCTTCCGCCTCCTCGGTTGACGCGCCGAGATGCGGCAGCGCGACGAAACGCGGATGCTGCTTCAGCAGGTTGCTCGGGAAATCGCAGATATAGGCGTGCAATTTGTTGTCGTTCAGGCCATCCAGCACGGCCTGTTCGTTGACGATGCCGTCGCGCGCGAAGTTGAGCAGCACACAGCCCTTGCGCATGATCCTGACGCGCTCTGCGTTGATCAGATCCTTGGTCGCCGGCACCAGTGGCGTATGCAGGCTGATGAAATCGCAGTGCTTGACCAGATCCTCCACCGAAGCCGCTTTCTTCACCTGCGCCGGCAGGCGCCAGGCCGCATCGACGGTGATTTCCGGGTCGTAGCCGATGACGTTCATGCCGAGGCGAATCGCGGCATCCGCGACCAGGGAGCCGATTGCGCCCAGGCCGACCACGCCCAGGGTGCGGCCGGGCAATTCATGCCCGACGAAGGCCTTCTTGCCGGCCTCGACCTGTTTATGCAGCGACTCGTCGTCGCCCTGCAGGCCGGCGACGAAGTTGATCGCCGGCGCCAGATTGCGTGCGCCCAGCAACATGCCTGCGATCACCAGTTCCTTGACCGCGTTGGCGTTGGCGCCGGGCGCGTTGAACACCGCCACGCCGCGCTGGCTCATCGCCTTCACCGGGATGTTGTTGGTGCCTGCGCCGGCGCGGCCGATGGCCATCACGCTGGCGGGGATATCCATCGTATGCATGTCCTGCGAACGCACCAGAATTCCATCCGGCGGCGCGGCATCGTTGCCGACAGCATAGGACTCCGGCAAACGCGCGAGCCCGCGTTTGGAAATGGCATTCAGGGTAAGAATTTTCCGGGCTTTGGCCATGCCTCACCTTTTCGTGAAAGTATAAAAAGACCGGCCGGCGCGTCGTTCAACACGCCGGCCGCTTAGGCGGGGAATCAAGCCCGCGTTTTTTCGAATTCCTTCATGTAATCGACCAGCGCCTGCACGCCTTCGACAGGCATGGCGTTGTAGATCGAGGCGCGCATGCCGCCCACCGAACGATGTCCCTTCAACTGCACCAGGCCGCGCGCCTTGGCGCCCTTGAGGAATTCCTCATCCAGCGCCGAATCCTTCAACGTGAACGGAATGTTCATCAGTGAACGGTTGCCGCGCTCGACCGGGGAGTTGTAGAAATCGGTGGCATCCAGGTAGCTGTAAAGCAACCCGGCCTTGATGCGATTGGTCTTTTCCATCGCCGCCAGACCGCCCTTGGCCTTGAGCATCTTGAACACCAGGCCGGCGATGTAGATGCCGTAGGTGGGTGGCGTGTTGTACATGGATTCGTTTTCGCTGTGCGTCTTGTAGTCGAACATCGTCGGCGTGCCGGCGACAACCTGGCCGATCAGATCTTCCCGCACGATCACCAGGGTCAGGCCAGCCGGGCCGATGTTCTTCTGCGCGCCGGCGTAGATCACGCCGAATTGGGAAACATCGATCGGGCGCGACAGGATGGTGGAGGACATGTCCGCGACCAGCGGCACATCGCCGATGATCGGCGTCCAGAAGATTTCAACGCCGCCGATGGTTTCGTTCGGCGTGTAGTGCAGATAGGCGGCGTTCGGGTCCATCTTCCAGGCGTCCTGGGTCGGCGCGTAGCTGAAGTTGCGGTCTTCCGAACTGGCGACGACGTTCACCGCGCCGAATTTCTTGGCTTCCTTGATCGCCTTCTTCGACCATTCGCCAGTGTTCAGATAGTCGGCGGAGGCTTTGCCGCGCAGCAGGTTCATCGGCACCATCGCGAACTGGCTGGACGCACCGCCTTGCAGGAACAACACCTTGTAGTTGGCGGGAATGCCCATCAACTCGCGCAGATCGGACTCGGCCTGGGCCTGGATGCCCATGTATTCCTTGCCGCGATGCGACATTTCCATGACCGACATGCCGCAACCCTGCCAGTTGACGAGCTCGTCGCGCGCCTGTTCGAGGACTTCTCTGGGCAAAACGGCCGGGCCGGCGCTGAAGTTGTAAAGACGTTCCATGGTACTTAGTGTCCTTCCTTGTGTTTGACGGGTTTGTCGGCTGGTTTTTCGGGTGGATCGGTTTCTTCCTCGGCCTTGGCGGGAGCTGCCTTGCGCGCGGTCGGGGCACGGCGAAGCGCAGTTTTGGCCGCCGGCGCATCAAGTCCCTGCATCAGATCGAGTTTAGTGATTTTGACAGGATTCGTTTCGCCATTGACATTGACGATGTGCAATTTTCCCGGCCCCTGGCGCATTTCATTATTGAAGTCGTACACCGCGCCAACCACGGTAAGTTTGCCGTTAATCACTTCCTGTTCGAATTTTCCCATCGCCAGGCGCACCTGATTGTTGATGTTGAGCTTGACGCTGGCGAGTCCCGAATCGCCCTTGGGTATCTGGATAGTATCCAGTTCACGCTGGATGTTCGGTGACTCCTTGCTGTAATCACCGGATGCAGCCTTGATCGCGCCGCAAGCAACATGGCCGACTATCAGCAGCAATGGCGTGTGCAGATGATGCACGCCATATTCCACCGAACCCTCTGCAGTGGCGATTTGATTACCGATGTTGCGCACCATGAACAGGTCGCCGTCCGGTGTCGAGTCCAGCGCGTGCGAATGCACACGTGAATCGGAGCAGGTAACCACCGTGGCACGCGGATGCTGGCTATCGGCAAAATGACTGAAATGCGCCGGCCCGTTCTTGCTCATGAAGGCACGATTGCTCTGGCTGATTTCGCGCAGGATTTCTTTCGCCCCGCTACTCTGTTGTTGCTTGTCGTTGAGGCTGGCGGCGTATTCCCGGATCGCCTCCTTGACGATCATCCGGATGCGTTCCTTTTCCACCTCGCTCATCTCGGGCGGTTCAGCCGCCTGCGCGCTAAGCGCAAACAGCAGGCCGAACAAAAACCGGCAGACAGATTGTTTCATCGCACACCCCTCTCACGAAACAGTTGGCTCCGGCTGGATTCGCCGGGTTTTCCCTGTATCGGCCAGGCATACGGAAACTTCAGCCGACGCGGACCGAGGGATGAACTCAAACCTTGCCCGAACGCCAGATCGAAAGAACGATCCAGATGCTGTTGAAGAATGCGACGATGAAGCCCAGCAAACCGAAAAACGGCAAGCCGAACAATTCCGGACCACCTTCGACCGTCATGATGATGCTGGAGCCGACCACCAGCGAGGCGGTCAGAACGCCCATGGTCAGGCGGTTGGCCGCGCTGTTGAGTTGCTGGCCGAAATGATCAAGGCGTTTGAGATCGAGGTCGATGCGCAAACGTCCGCTGCGCGCGCGTCGAAACAGGCGCGCGACATCGCGCGGCAGGCCGAACACGATTTCGGCCATCTCGCTGACGCCGCGTCTGGCGCGTTGCGCCAAAGCCTGTGGCGAGTAGCGCGCCTCCAGCACGCGGGCGACAAACGGCGTCAGGTGATCGACCATGTGAAATTCCGGATCGAGTTGATGACCCAGGCCCTCCAGCGTGATCAAGGCCTTGAACAACAAGGTCAGATCTGGGGGCAGCGCCAGCTGGTTATCGCGCATCAGGGCGGTGACTTCGCTCAACAGCGCGCCGAGGCGAATGTCCTTCAAACTGAGGTTGTCATAGCCGAAGATCAGTTCCGAGATGTCATAAGCCAGACGTTCCTCGTCGATTTCGACATCGCCCGCCCAGACAGTCAGCACATTCAGCATGCCGGCTTCGTTCTTCTGGATCAACGCCTGCAGGAAGTCGATGAGTTGTTCGCGCCGGCTATCGGTCACCCGACCGACCATGCCGAAGTCGAGCAGGCCGACCCGGTTACCTGGCAGATAGACCACATTGCCGGGATGCGGGTCGGCATGAAAATGACCATCCAGGAGAATCATCTTGAGCACTGCATCGGCACCGCGCCCGGCGAGCAGCTTGAGGTCGTAACCTTCGGCCTCGGCGCGGGCTATCTGCGACCCGGGTATGCCAATCAACTCCTCCTGAACATTGACCGTTTCCGCGCAATATTCCCAATGGACCCTGGGAATATGCACACTGTCATCGCCCGCGAAATGTTGAGCAAATGTGTCCAGGTTGCGCGCCTCCTTGACCAGATCGAGTTCGCGCAGCAACGAGCGTTGCAACTGGCCGACGATCTGGACCACGCGGTATCGGCGCATATCCGGCATTTCCAGTTCCAGCAGACGCGCCAGATGGGTCAGGATGCGCAGATCGGCATCGATCTTGAGCTTGATATCCGGTCGCCTGATCTTGACCACCACGGCTGAACCATTGTGCAAGCGAGCACGGTGAACCTGGGCGATCGAGGCGGCGGCGAAAGGTTCGCGTTCGAATTCCGCAAACACGCTGTCAACCGGGCCACCCCAGGTCCGCTCGAGATCGGGCAGCAATTGATCAAACGGAACCGGCGGCACATGGCTGTGCAACTTCTCGAACTCGACGATCCATGCCGCCGGGAACACATCGACCCGGGTGGCGAGAATCTGCCCCAGTTTCACGAAAGTCGGGCCGAGTTCGGTCAGCGCCAGACGGATTCGTACCGGAAGATCGAGTTGAGTGACCTCGTTGGAGGTTTTCCAGTGCAACAACCTGCCGGCGCGTTCGAGCAGATTCGAAATGCCCAGCAGCCGCACGACATCGCCCCAGCCATAGCGAATCAGGACCGAGGTGATTTCGTGCAGGCGCGGTAAATCACGCACCATGGAGAGGGTTTCACGCAGCATGTCGGCGGGCTACTGATCCTTGCTGTTGGCCGGGTTGGCATCGGGGCGGCTGGCACGGGCATCAAGCGCATCGGCCAAGCCTCGCAGAATACCGGAAGCTACGTCGTTCAGGCGGGAGCGTGTCATGCTGACCGCTGCCATCGCATCGGCGCCGCTGCCCCTGGCTGCGCTGGTCAGGCGGTTGTTCAGACGTTGCGCGACATCGCGCACCTGAATCCCGGTATCGGTACCGGTGCGTTTCAGATGAACAGCCAGATCGCTCAGTTCGCCCTGGATCCAGCCACGTGTATCGTCCGCTGCATTCTTCAAGGTCGAGAGCAGATCCTCTTCGAGATCCTGAATCGAAGACATGGCGTCCTTCGCATCGGTATCGGCAAATTCGCGGCCTTGTTCCCAGGCCTCTTCCAGCGCCATCCGCAGTGCATAGACCGAGCGCGCGACCGCCTCGTCCATGCCTTTGACCGCTTCACGCACCGCATCACCGGCCTGAACACCTCGCTGCGCCAGGCCGCCGTCAATCCCCGCAAGAGCCGATCGCAACACATTCCTGACTGCGGCCGGATCCGCCCGGCGTTCAACCAGGGCATGCATGACCAAAGCGCTAATGCGTTCGCGCAAACCTTCGTCAGCGGTAGAGGCAGCCTGAGCATCGGAAGCAACTTTTTCATTGAATTCATAGTACATAGCGAATCTCCTTAATGTCGATTATTAGCACAGCTAATTACATAGTAGTCAAAGCTATCGACTTAATCGCGCCTTGATGGCTTAATCGCCCCCAATCCTGTGTCAAATTTTTCGACAAAATTTATTCATGCGATTCTCGCCAATCATCGTAACCCTGGTTGCCGCACTGGCATTCGCCAACCTGGTTTCCGCCGAGGAAGCCGCAGATCAATCCGTTGCCGATAGCGTCAAAGCCAGGGCCCAACCATTGTTGAAAGCCCTGAGCCTGATCGGCACACCCTATAAATTCGGCGGCAACAATCCGCAAAAAGGCCTCGATTGCAGCGGCTTTGTCAAACACGTTTACAAGGAATCGGCCGATATCAGTTTGCCGCGCAGCGCCTCTGAAATGAGCCGTCTGGGACAGCAGGTAGCGCAAACCGAAATGAAGCCCGGCGATCTCGTATTCTTCAATACACGCAAGAAGCCCAACTCGCATGTCGGAATCTACGTTGGCGATGGCGAATTCGTGCATGCCAGCAGCAGCCGCAGCAAGGAAGTCATGATCTCGCGCATGGGCGAGAAATACTGGGCAAACCGGTTCAACGGCGCTCGCCGTGTCTTGCCGACGGAGTAGTTTTTTTCTGTGGGTCGCTCTGGCGCCGGGTTTGGCATGCGCGGCAATGAGTGAAGAAGAAATGTTCTTCAAAGGCGTTGCCGACGTTAACGGCGGCGACCTCAAATTCCTGTCCGAAGCACCCGCATCACCCATCCACCACCACCAGAACCAGATCACGCTGACCCCGGAAAGCCTGCTCAGCGGCTGGGCAAGACTGGAGCAGTGCCATCACCACCTTGATCCGGTGCCGGACATGCAGATCGTTTACGGACGGGAGCGCATCCGCAACCTGAATATTGTGCGCAGCGAGAACATCGGTCGCGCCTGGGTGCATGAAAACAGCGTGCAAATGGAACAGGTCGCGCGCAATGCGCTGATCTGCATCACAGCGGAGAGCCGCGCGCTTACGGCGGAGGGCAATAACCGCTATACCCTGTCGAATGGTCCTTACATGCGCCGCTTTCTGGACGGCTATTACCCGATGCGAGTGAGCATGAAGGTGCGGATGGAAGCCCCCGATCTGCACTTCAGCGACATCAATCCCAAGTCCCAACCCGGCTTCTCGTTCATCCTGCAAGGCAACGAAATCATCTACGAAGCGCTGTTCGAAGGCGAACTGCGCACTCGAATCGACTTCTCCACTACCTCGCCCTAAGCCTGAAAGAGCGCACCCAAACGAGAATTCTTCTCTTTTGTGTTGATAACTGTTCTCATTAGTGCGAGAATTTCTCACGTCATTATTTGATTGTCTATCTGGAGAATGCGTGATGAAGTTGTTGAATTCCATGGTTTTTGGCGCCGTCTTGTTGCTCTCGTTTAACCCCGCGCAAGCCGACGAAGTCGTAGTCTATTCCGCTCGCAACGAACAACTGATCAAGCCCTTGTTCGATGCATACACAAAGGAAACCGGCGTTCAGGTCAAGTTCGTGACCGACAAGGAAGGTCCGCTGATGGCGCGCCTGAAAGCCGAGGGCCGCAATACCCCGGCCGATGTATTCATGACCGTCGATGCGGGCAATCTCTGGCAGGCCGCGCAGGAAGACCTGCTCAAGCCGGTCAATTCAAAGGTGCTCGCGGCCAACATCCCGCAACATCTGCGCGATCCGGGCAATGAATGGTTTGGTCTGTCGGTGCGGGCCCGCACCGTGGTTTACAACCGCAACAAGGTCAAGGCCGGTGAACTCGCCACCTACGAAGATCTGGCCAGCCCGAAGTGGAAAGGCCGCCTGTGCCTGCGCACGTCGAAGAAGGTCTACAACCAGTCGCTGGTCGGCATGATGATCTACGAGCACGGCGAGGACAAAACCGAGCAGATCGTGCGCGGCTGGGTCGCCAACCAGGCCACCGACCCGTTCCCCGACGATACCAAGGCGATGGAAGCGGTCGCGGCGGGCTTGTGCGACGTCACCATCGTCAACACCTACTACTTCGGCCGCTTGATAGAGAAGAAACCCAGCCTGCCGCTGGCGATCTTCTGGCCGAACCAGAATCTGAAAAACAATGCCGCCGGCGTCCATGTCAATGTTTCCGGCGCCGGCGTGACACGCCATGCCAAACATGAAGCCGCCGCCATCAAGTTGCTGGAATGGCTGTCGTCAGAAAAGGCGCAGAACCTTTATGCCGATGTAAACCTGGAATATCCGGCCAACCCGAAAGTGAAAGCCGATGCGACCGTCAACGCCTGGGGCAACTTCAAGTCCAATCTGATCAATGTTGCACAGGCTGGCGCATTGCAGACCAAGGCGGTAATGCTGATGGATCGGGCGGGATACAAATAAGCCCGGTTACAATACGGACGTTGTTATCCCGAATTGAAAGACAAGCATGATCGCCGCTGAAAAGGCGCCCGCTGCGGGCGCCTTTTCCCTTTTCTCACGCGCCACGCCGCACTTCGGTCCCTGGACCGTCGCGCTGGCGCTCGCGCTGCTGACGCTGATTCCGCTGGCGGTCGTCGCTTCGGCCATGCTGCACCCGGACCAGACCATCTGGGATCACCTCTGGCGGCATGTGCTGCCGGAACTGCTGGTCAACACGCTCTGGCTGGTAATCGGGGTCGGCGTCGGCGTCACCCTGCTGGGCACCGGCCTGGCCTGGCTGACTGCGGCCTGCGACTTTCCCGGCCGCAAGTTCTTCGCCTGGGCGCTGCTGTTGCCGCTCGCGCTGCCCGCCTACGTCACCGCCTTCGTCTGGATCGGCCTGCTCGATTTCACCGGCGGCCTGGCGACCTGGCTGCGCGAAAGCTGGCAGATCGCCTGGATCCCGCCTATCCGCTCCCGCGGCGGCGTCATTCTGGTCATGGTGCTGGCGCTGTATCCCTATGTTTACCTCACCGCCCGCACGGCGTTCCAGGGCCAGGGCCGCCGCTTGCTGGAAGCCGCGCAATCGCTAGGCATCAGCCGCCGCCGCGCCTTCTTCCGGGTGGCGCTGCCGATCGCGCGTCCCGGCATCATCGCCGGCCTCTCGCTGGCCCTGATGGAAACCCTGGCCGATTTCGGCACCGTCTCGGTGTTCAACTACAACACCTTCACGACCGCGATCTACAAGGCCTGGTTCTCGATGTTCTCGCTGCCGGCGGCAAGCCAGCTCGCCACCATCCTGGTTTTCTTCGTGCTGGCGCTGGTCACGCTGGAACAGCTCTCGCGCAGTGGCGCGCGCTATGCCGCTTCGGCGCGTGGCGGCGGCGGCGCGCGCCGAATTCGCCTCGGCGGCGCCAACGCCGCGCTGGCGACCAGCTTCGCCGGCCTGGTATTTCTGCTCGCCTTCGTCATCCCGATCATCCAGTTGCTGATCTGGACCCGGGCGATCATGGCCACCGATCTGGACGCGCGTTATCTCGATTTCGCCTGGCATTCCCTGCTGCTCGCCGGCCTCGGTGCGGCCCTGGTGGTCAGCCTGGCGATGGCGCTGGGCTACGCGCAGCGCTTGCGGCCGACGCCGGCCATGCAGTTCACCGCGCGTCTGGCCACCATCGGCTACGCCTTGCCGGGCGCGGTACTGGCGGTCGGTTTCTACATTCCGGTCGCCGGCCTGGACAATCTGATCATCGACACCTGGCGTGAACAGACTGGTGAAGAGATCGGCCAGATTCTCGGTGGCACACTGGCCGTCATGTTGCTGGCCTATTGCGCGCGCTTTCTCGCGGTCGGCTTCGGCCCGGTGGAAACCGGTCTGGCGCGGATCACCCGCACCATGGACGAGGCAGCCCAGGTGCTCGGCGCGACCGGGCTGAAGCGGCTGTTCCGCGTCCACCTGCCGATGCTGCGCGCGCCATTGCTGGCAGCCGCCGCGCTGGCCTTCGTGGACATCATGAAGGAATTACCGATCACGCTGATGACCCGCCCGTTCGGCTGGGACACGCTGGCCACGCGCGTATTCGAGATGACTTCCGAGGGTGAATGGGAGCGCGCCGCGCTGCCCGCCGTCGCAATCTGCGTTGTCGGCCTGCTGCCGATCTTTTTTCTGGTGAAGAACAGCGATGCTCGCACTTGAACATGTCGCGCTCTCCTATGGCGCCAAGCCGGTACTGTCGGATGTCTCCTTTGTATTGTCGCCCGGCCAGATCGGCTGTCTGCTCGGCCCCTCGGGCTGCGGCAAGACGACCGCGCTGCGGCTGATCGCCGGCTTCGAGCAACTGACCGCCGGCGAAATTCGCATCGGCGCCGAAATCGTCAGCGCCTTCGCCAACTCGCGCGGTTTCAGCCTTGCGCCCGAACAGCGCCGCGTCGGCCTGGTATTCCAGGATTACGCGCTGTTTCCGCATCTCGACGTCGCGAAAAACGTCGCCTTCGGCCTCGCCGCCTTGCCCGCCACCGACCGCCGCATGCGCGTCGCGGAAATGCTCGATCTGGTCGGCCTGAGCCATGAAGCGGAAGCCTATCCGCACCAGCTTTCCGGCGGCCAGCAGCAACGCGTCGCGCTTGCACGCGCTTTGGCGCCGCGACCGCGCCTGTTGCTGCTCGACGAGCCGTTCTCCAACCTTGATGTCGAACTGCGCGAGAAACTGTCCCTGGAAGTGCGCGACATCCTGAAGCAGGAAGCCATCACCGCGCTGCTGGTCACACACGACCAGCATGAAGCCTTCGCCATGGCCGACGTCATTGGCGTGATGAATCACGGTGTCATCCAGCAATGGGATACGCCCTACAACCTGTATCACCAACCCGCCAATCGCTTCGTCGCCGACTTCATCGGCCAGGGTGTGCTGTTGCCGGGCGAAGTGCTGAACAGCCGCCAGGTCGAAATCGAACTCGGCGTGCTGGAAGGCAGCGTCGATGGCGACTGCAGCGAGGAAGGCGGCTGCACGCAGTGCGAACTCGGCTGTCGCGTCGATGTGCTGATTCGGCCGGATGACATCATCCACGACGATGCCAGCCTGTTGATGGCCGAAGTCGAGCGCAAGGCGTTTCGCGGCGCGGACTTCCTTTACACGCTGAAATTGCCGGGCGGACAGCGCGTGCTGGCGCAGGTCGATTCGCACCACAACCATGCAATCGGCGAAAAGATCGGCATCCGTCTCGGCGTTGACCATGTCGTCGCATTCCGCAAATAACCCCCCGGCGGCGGCGCTGATCGCCGGCCTGCTCCGGCCGGAGGCCTATTCTCACCCCGTCGGCGAGCACCCGAGCGAGGCACTGCGCCTGATCGAAACGCATATTTCCTGGGTCATACTGGCCGGCGAATTCGCCTACAAGATCAAGAAGCCGCTCGCGCTCGGCTTTCTCGACTTTTCCAGCCTCGAAAAACGTCGCCATTTCTGCGCCGAGGAAATTCGCCTCAACACGCGGCTGGCGCCCGAGATCTATCTTGCCGAGGTTGCCATCACCGGCTCGCCGGAAAATCCGCGTATGGAAGGCGCCGGGCCGGCCATCGAGTGGGCGGTCAAGATGCACGCATTTCCGGCCGACGCGACGCTGGACCGGGAAGCCGAAATCAGCACCGAGCAGATCGACGCGATCGCAGAGATGATCGCAGCGTTTCATGCAGGCATTGCCATCGCGCCGGGCGCTTCGGATTTCGGGACTGCGGAGGCGATACAAAAGCCGGTACAGGAAAATTTCGCCCTGCTGCGCAATTTGCTGGCAGCGCGCGCCAACGCACCTTGCCAGCCTTTGCTGGACGCCCTGCAAGCCTGGAGCCGGAACGAGGGGAAACGCCTTGATGGGCACTTCGCCGCGCGCAAGGCAAACGGATTCATCCGCGAATGCCATGGCGACCTTCACCTCGGCAACATCGCCTGGGTGGATAACAAACCCTTGGTGTTCGATGCGCTCGAATTCAATCCCGCGCTGCGCCATATCGACGTAATCAGTGAAATCGCGTTTCTCAGCATGGATCTTCGGCATCGCGGCCGGCGCGACCTGGCCTGGCGCCTGCTCGACCGTTATCTGGAACAGACCGGCGATATCAATGGCATCACCGCCCTGCCCTATTACCAGGTTTACCGCGCCATGGTGCGCGCCAAGGTCGCCGCGATCCTGGCTTCCGAGCACCCCGAACACGCCGACGCCGACTTTGGCGAATGCCTGAGCTACCTGCGCCTCGCCGACCGCCTGGCGCATGGCCGCCGCCCGGCGCTGGTGCTGATGCATGGCGTATCCGGTTCGGGCAAGACCTGGCTGTCGCAACACCTGCTGGAACAACTCGGCGCGCTCCGCCTGCGCTCGGATGTCACGCGCAAACGCCTGTTCGGCCTGAAACCGTTGCAGGACAGCGCCGCCATCCCAGGCGGCATCTATACGCCCGCAGCCAGCGCCCGCACGCTTGCCACGCTGATCGAGGACGCGCGTACCCTGCTCGCGGCCGGATTTCCGGTCATCGTCGACGCCACTTTCATTCACCAGACCTGGCGCGCGCCATTCCAGGCCCTGGCGGAAGAACTCGGCGTGGACTGGCGCATCATCTCGCTGGAAGCGCCTTCCGATGTCCTGCAGGCGCGCATCAGCCAACGCCAGCAAAGCGGCGCCGATGCCTCAGAGGCTGGTCTTGCCGTACTCGCTTCGCAACTTGCGCATCTGGAACCGTTCAGCGCGCGGGAAGAAGCCCACGTTCTGCGTTTCGCCAGCGGCTGGACGGCGGCGGACGCGGTCGCCCGCCTCGCCGCAGAGCTCGACATCACGCCGGAATCATGACCCACCTCTGTTCGCTCAGTACCGTCCCGGCGGGGCGCTGCTGCGTCATCGCGCGGATTGACGCCGACGCCGATCTCACCGCCCGCATGCGCGCGCTCGGTCTGCAACTTGGCCGCCGCGTTCACGTCATGCGCCGTTCGCCGTTCAAGGGTCCGATCCAGGTCCGTTCCGGCCAGACCGACATCATCATTCGTCGCTCGGACGCCGGTCTGATCCAGGTCCGCCCCTGCGATCCAGGCGGTGATACCGCCGTATTCAAAGAATCCGAGTGCGCCTGAGATGAGCAAACGAATCGCGCTGGTCGGCATGCCCAACACCGGCAAGTCAACGCTGTTCAACCGCCTTACCGGCGCCGGCGCGCGTGTCGGCAACTGGCCCGGCCTGACCGTGGAATTGCTTTCTGCAAAGCTGCTGCTGGGCGACAGCATGGTGGAACTGGTCGATCTGCCCGGTTTGCACAATCTGCACGGCTTTTCCGAGGATGAACGAGTCGCGCGACACTTCATCGAAACGCAACCGGTCAACGGCCTGCTGGTTCTGCTCAACGCCACGCAGCTCGAACGCCAACTGGCGCTTGTGCTGCAACTCAAGGCGCTCGGCCTGCCCATGCTGCTGGCCCTGAACATGGCCGATGAGGCCGCCAGTCGGGGCATTCGCATTCAGATCGAAACGCTGTCGGAACAACTCGGCCTGCCGATCTGCCTGGTCAGCGCCAAACACGGCCAGGGTGTGCCGGAATTGCGCCAGGCCCTCACCACCTGGCTGCGCGACAACCCGAATCCGGTCACCGCGCAAGCGCGCGTGCTGCGCGAGGACGACGACATCGAGCACAACGTGGACAGCCTGCTGGCGCGGACAGTGCATGTCCCGCCCGTGCTGTCCGCCTCGCGTACCGACCGGCTCGACCGCATCCTGCTGCATCCCTGGCTCGGTCTGCCGCTGTTCCTGCTGATCATGCTGCTGGTCTTCCAGATCGTGTATGGCCTCGGCACGCCGTTGCAGGATGGCCTCGGCTGGTTGCTCGATGAACTCAAGACGGGCTGGATCGCCCCGGCGATTTCCGGGCTGCCGGCCTGGGCGATCAGCTTCCTGCTGGAAGGCCTCTACGACGGCATCGGCACGGTGATGACCTTCCTGCCGATCATCGTGGTGTTCTTCATGGCCATGGCGGTGGTGGAGGACAGCGGCTATCTGGCGCGCGCCGCCTTCCTGATGGACGCCCTGATGTCACGCATGGGACTGGATGGCCGCGCCTTCGTGCTGCAATTGATGGGCTTCGGCTGCAACGTGCCGGCGATGATGGGCGCGCGCGTCATCCGCAGCCGCGCACAGCGCATCCTGACCATGATGACCATCCCGTTTTCGCTCTGCTCGGCGCGGCTGCAAGTGTTTCTGTTCTTCACCACCGCCGTGTTTTCGCCGCTGGCCGCGCCCTGGGTGCTGTTCAGCCTGTATGTCATCAGCTTCGCCATCACCTTCCTCACCGCCTGGATCTGGCGCGGCCGCGCCCGCCACAACATCGACCCGTTGCTGATGGAGCTGCCGCCCTACCGGTTGCCCACATTGTCCGTGCTGGCGCGGCAATCGCTGCGTGAATCCGGCCATTTCCTGCGCCAGGCCGGCGGCTTCATCATCCTGGGCGTGGCGCTGGTCTGGTTCCTGACCCATTTCCCGCTCGACGCCGCGCCGGCCAGCCCGGCGACCCTCGCCGGCCGGCTTGCCGGCTGGATGGCGCCGATCTTCAGCCCGCTCGGCATCGACCAGTTGCTGTCCATCGCGTTGCTGTTCGGTTTCGTCGCCAAGGAGGTCGTCATCGGCGCGCTCGCGGTGATCTACGGCGCCGGCGGCGATGAGCTGTCCGGCATCCTGAACCAGCGTCTGGACTGGGTTCAGGCCTACAGCTTCATGTTGTTCACGCTGGTCTACACGCCCTGCCTGTCCACCCTCGCCACCCTGCGCCGCGAAACCGGCGGCAGCCGCTACATGTGGGCTTCGCTGGTCTGGTCGCTCGGTGTCGCCTGGATGATCAGTTTCGTGTTCTATCAGACCGCGCGCGCGTTGCAGTAGCCGACTGTCGTGGCCTACATGCCAGGCAGCATGCCTTTCATGCCGCGCATCATCTTGGCAAGACCGCCCTTGCCCATCGACTTCATCATCTTCTGCGCCTGTTCGAACTGCGCCAGCAAACGATTCACGTCCTGCACCTGAACGCCTGATCCGGCGGCGATGCGGCGTTTGCGGCTGGCCTTGAGCAGTTCCGGCTTGCGGCGCTCCAGCGGCGTCATGGCGTTGATGATGCCCTCGATGCGGCGCATCTGATTCTCGCCCTGAGCCAGTTCGCCGGCGCCGATCTTGTTCGCGCCGGGCAGTTTGTCCACCAGCGATGAGAGGCCGCCGAGTTTCTTCATCTGCTGCATCTGCGACTTGAAGTCTTCCAGGTCGAAGCCCTTGCCGCTCTTCAGCTTCTGGACCGTCTTCAGCGCCTCGTCCTTGTCCACCGAACGTTGCGCCTCCTCCAGCAGCGACAGCACGTCGCCCATGCCGAGGATGCGGCTGGCCATGCGTTCGGGGTGGAAGATTTCGATGCCGTTCAGCTTCTCGCCGACACCGACCAGCTTGATCGGCTTGCCGGTAATCTGACGCACCGACAAGGCAGCGCCGCCGCGCGCATCGCCATCCAGCTTGGTCAGGATGACGCCGGTCAATGGCAGCGCATCGTTGAACGCCTTGGCGGTATTCACCGCGTCCTGGCCCTGCATGGCGTCAACCACGAACAGGGTTTCGATCGGTTTCAGCAGCGCGTGCAGATCCTTGATCTCGTCCATCATCGCCGTATCGACATGCAAGCGGCCGGCGGTATCGACGATCAGTACCTCGAACAGATGCTTGCGCGCATGGTCGAGTGCGGCGCGGGCGATGTCGGCCGGCTTCTGATCCGGCGCGGAGGGGAAAAAATCGGCTTCCGCCTGCGCGGCAACCAGCCTCAACTGTTCGATCGCGGCGGGGCGATAAACGTCGCAACTGACCACCAGAATGCGCTTCTTGCCGGCCTCGCGAATCACCCGCACCAGCTTGCCGGTGGAAGTGGTCTTGCCGGCGCCCTGCAAACCGGCCATGAGAAACACCGCCGGCGGCTGGCATGCGAAGGAAAGCGGCGCAGCCTGCTCACCCATCAGCGCAGTCAGCTCCTTGTGCACGATGCCGATCAGCACCTGACCGGGCGTCAGGCTGGTCATGACTTCCTGGCCAAGCGCGCGTTCCTTCACCTTGGCGATGAAGTCGCGCACCACCGGCAGCGCTACATCGGCTTCCAGCAACGCTACGCGGACCTCGCGCAGCGCGTCCTGGATATTGGCTTCGGTCAGGCGGCCCTGGCCGCGCAGGTTTTTTACAACGCGGGAAAGTCGGTCGGTCAGATTTTCGAACATGATGGCTATGCGTTGGGCTGGGAGCGATGGGATAAACTCGCGCAGTCTAACAAATCAGCCGTTGCCAACCATGCCGGAAACCCTGCTCTTCGCCTTCACCACTTTGGCTTACCTCGGACTGGCGGCCTGGTTCTGGCCCGGACGTCCCGGCTGTTGCCGCACAGACTGGCTGCCGCGTGTGTTGCCGCTTTTGCCGCTGTTGCCACACCTCTATCTACTCAATCAAGGCGTCTTCGGCGGCGAGGGCATACGCCTGGGCTTTGCCACTTCGATTTCCGCCGTCGCCGCATTGACTGTTCTCACCTACGCTGCCGCCTCATGGCGCTACCATCTGGGTGGCGTGCAGGGTTTCGTGATGGCATTCGCAGCCTTGTCGGTGCTGGCAGAAGCAGTTTCTCCGATGCCACATCCCGCAGCGCACAGTGCATTGCCGGTATTCAAACTGCATCTGGCCATGGCGTTTGCGGCCTACAGCCTGTTCACCATCGCGGCTTTGCACGCCGGCCTGATCGCGCTGGCGCAGAAGCATCTGCACAAGGCGGTCCCGCCAGCCCTGGTTTCCGGCTTGCCGCCGCTACTGACGTTGGAAAAACTGCTGTTCCGCATGATTCAAGCCGGCTTTCTGCTGCTTACGCTAACCCTGGTCAGCGGCGTCTTCTTTTCCGAGGAAATCTTCGGCAAAGCGGTCACGCTGAATCACAAGACTGTCTTCGGCATCGCCTCCTGGCTCATCTTCGGTGCATTGTTGCTCGGCCGACGCATATATGGATGGCGCGGCCGCACCGCGATCTACTGGACACTTTCCGGTTTTGTCAGCCTGATGCTGGCGTATGTTGGCGTCAAATTTGTGCTTGAAGTGCTGCTTGGACGCTAGCGTCCGATTCAAATGATCGGCCTGTAGAGGTACCCGACGAATCCGTTTTCCTGGAACACACGAGGTAATGCCATGTTCGGAAAATCACACCGGCTTGAAGTTGAAATATCCGCGTTACGTGCAGCGCTTGCGGACAAGGAACAACAACTCGCCGAAGCGCTGAATGCCAGCCATCAGGTTGAGGCCGAAGCATCTGAAGGCCTGCATCGCCTCGAATCACGAGAACACTACGACAAAGGCTTGTTCCAGCGATTCCTGAGCTTCAGCCAGTCGATGTCCGATTGCCAGACATCAATGGGCGGCCTGGCCGAATCGATGAAAAAGGAAGCCGGGATACTCGATCAGACTGCCATCGCGGCCACCGCGAACTCCTCATCCGTGCGTCGGGTCAGTGAAAACGTACAGACCATGTCCGGGCGATCCCAGGATATTGCCAAGATAGTGGAAGACCTCAATTCGCGAGCTGCGCAGATTGGTGGAATCGTCGGACTGATCAAGGATATTGCCGACCAGACCAACCTGCTGGCATTGAATGCCGCAATCGAGGCCGCACGCGCCGGTGAGCAGGGACGCGGCTTTGCCGTAGTGGCAGACGAAGTCAGAAAACTTGCCGAACGTACCGCTGGTTCAACAGCCGAGATTTACGGCTTGGTGAAAGCGATTCAGAACGAAGCCTCACTCGCCCGCAGCGCGATCGAAATCAGCCCGGAACAGGCAGTCTCATTCACTGAAGATGCCACCCGAGCCGATGCGGCAATGAACGAATTGCTTGCCATCGCGGAAAACAACCGCGCCACGATCCGATTCCGGGCACTTCGATCATTTGTCGAAGTGGCAAAGATCGACCATCTGATCTACAAGATGGAAATATACAAAGTCCTGATGGGCTTGTCCGAGAAGGAACCGGGTGACTTTTCAAGCCACCACGAATGTCGGCTGGGCAAATGGTATTACCAGGGCGACGGCCACGACTGCTTCTCGAAGTTGAAGCCCTATCAGGCCATCGAACCCCCTCACATCGAAGTTCACGCGCACGGACGATCGGCAGTGCAGGCTTTCTACGACGGCGATCTGGACAAAGCTTTGGTTGCTGCCGACAAAATGGAAACGTCCAGCCGGAAGGTGATGCAGGAGCTGGAAAATCTGGCCAAGCTGGGCGAACAGGATAATTGCCTGCTGCCACACTGAGAGATCGAGCAACAATAACTTGAACATGCTGACCGCCTCGGAGCCTGCTGCGAGTCAACCAGCGTTTTTTGCTTCAAGCTCCTCCCAGCGCGAAAGCAGATTGAGCAATTCCTCTTCAATCTCCGAACTTCGACTGCTTAACTTCGCGGACTCGGTGTGATCGGCATATACCGCCGGATCAGCCAGTTGGCGAGCAACATCCACCTGCTCGCCTTCCAGCCTGGCAATGTGTGCCGGCAGCCCTTCCAGTTCCTTCTGTTCCTTGTACGAAAGGCCTGATTTACGCGGTTTTGCGGCGACAACCGGGGCTGCGGACCTGGACGCCGGCTTTGCAACCACTTTATCAACCTGCGCTTCTGCAGCGACCCGTTCGCGCCAGCCCAGCCAGTCGGAATAGCCGCCCGGCAGTTCGAGCAACGTGCCGGGCTTGTCGACACTCCCCGCGAAAACAATGGATTGAGTCGCCACATTGTCGAGAAAGGCGCGGTCGTGCGACACCAGAATGACCGTGCCCTTGTAATCCTGCAGCAGTTGCTCAAGAAGTTCCAGCGTGTCGATGTCGAGATCGTTGGTCGGCTCGTCGAGCACCAGGATGTTCGCCGGACGCGCGAAAAGACGCGCCAGCAACAGCCGGTTGCGCTCGCCGCCGGAAAGCGACGACACCTTGGCGCGAGCGCGGTCGGCGGGGAATAGGAACTCTTCGAGGTAACCAATGATGTGCTTGCGCTGGCCGCCGATTTCGACGTAATCGGAACCCGGCGCGATCGTCTCGATCAGCGTCTTTTCATCGTCCAGTTGATTGCGGAACTGGTCAAAATAAGCCACTTCCTGGCGCGTGCCGCGCTTGATCCGCCCGGAGTCCGGCTCGATTTCACCCAGGATCAGCTTGATCAGTGTTGTCTTGCCGGCACCGTTCGGACCGATCAAGCCGAGCTTGTCGCCGCGCAGCATGCGCGTGCTGAAATCGCTGATCAGTAGCTTGTCGCCATAGCCGTGGCTGACATGGTCGAACTCGGCGATCAACTGGCCGGAACGCGCCCCGGCATCGAGCGCGAAGCCGACCTGGCCAAGCCGCTCGCGGCGCGCAGCGCGCTCCCGCCGCAGCGACTCCAGCCGCAGGACGCGGCCTTCGTTGCGCGTGCGTCGGGCTTCGATGCCCTTGCGTATCCAGACTTCCTCCTGCTTCCAGAACTTGTCGAACTTGCGGCTCTGCGCCGCTTCCACTTCCAGTTGTTCCGCCTTGCGGACCTGATAGACCGAAAAATTGCCCTGGTACTGGCGCAACTGGCCGCGATCCAGCTCGATGATGCGATTCGCGACGCGATCGAGAAAGGCGCGGTCATGGGTAATGAACAGAAGCGCGCCGACAAACTCCGCAAGCTGGTTTTCCAGCCATTCGATGGCGTTGAAATCAAGATGGTTGGTGGGTTCGTCGAGCAGCAGCAACTCGGGTTCGGACGCCAGCGCCCGCGCCAGCGCAACACGTTTCTTGTTGCCCCCGGAGAGGGTTTCTACACGCGCGTCTGCAGGCAGATCGAAGCGGGCGATGACTTCCTCGACCCGACTGTTCAGGCGCCAGACATCATGCACCTCCAGTTCGTGCGACAGGCGCGACAGTTCCGCCATCGCTTCCGCTTCGCCACTCGCCGCCGCATGCGCGGCGGCGTGATAGGCGCTAAGCAGACCATGCGCCGGCCCGGCGCCAGCGGCGACCGCCTCGAACACCGTGTGTCCGTCGGTGAATACGGGCTCCTGCGCAACAAACGCCATACGCAGATCAGGCATGCGCCAGACCACGCCGTCATCGGCGTGAATATCGCCTGCGACCACCTTGAGCAGACTGGACTTGCCGGCGCCATTGCGGCCGATCAGGCCAATGCGTTCGGATTTTTCGATGACCAGAGAAGCGCCATCGAGCAATGGCCAATGACCAAAGGCGAGAGAAACGTTATCGAGCGTGAGATAGGGCATGCGGGCTGGCTGAATACTGGCAAATGCCGGAGGGCAAGAAAAACGGGCGGCCAGGGCCGCCCGCGAGAAAAGTCGACAGCTTAGATCGAACCGTGATGCTGACCAGCGTGTGTCCGCTCGAACAGACTCTGGCAGGAAATACACCGCGTAGCTACCGGGTTGGCGGCCAGACGGGCAACTGGAATCCTGGCGCCGCAATCCTCGCACAGACCGAAATCTTTTTCGTCCAGGCGCTTGCGCGCAATCTCCAGCGCTTGCAGGGTGCGCACCTCATGATCCAGGCGCGCCGCCGAAAGATCGCCCAGCGTCACCGCCAGGGCCTCGTCGGCACTATCGCCCGAAGCGCGGCCGAGCACTTCGGCAAACTGGGTCTGGCCGCTTTCTTCAAGCGCAGACTGCATCGCCTTGATCAACTTGCCGCGTTGCGCTTCCAATGCGGTACGGATGTCGGCACGGTCTTGTTGGGTGAGATGACTCATGACAGCACTTTCTTTATAAGTTGTGGGGAATGTTTTGATTATTGGCCCCGGAGGATGGGGCTACAAGCTCAATCTTCGCGTCAAGCAAATCAAGGTTGTCGAGGAACTCGCATGCATGTTGATCCGCACATCATCTCGTCAGCCGGCTCGCGATATCCGGCAGCGATAAATCAGGTGTGACCGCGCCGATTTCCGTAAAAAATCAGCGTCACACGAGCAGCTTCAGCCCAGGCGCCAGAAAAATCGACGGGATTTTCAGCAAGCCCTCCATCTGGCGTAGGTTAAAATTCAACCCGCAATTTTCGTTGCGATTGCAACATCATGATTGCGCCGTGAATTCAGTCATGCCCCCGTAGCTCAGTGGATAGAGCATCCCCCTCCTAAGGGGAGGGTCACACGTTCGATTCGTGTCGGGGGCACCAGTTGTGCATGAATGTGGGCACCGTTAGCACGGTGTCCATTTTCATTTCGGCAACCGCTTTTTCCAGTTGCCCCACGCCGCGCTGATCCGGAAAACCGATGTCACGCCCGACTACTTCATCTCGGTTGTGGAAGACATCCAGCAGCGGAAAAGCGCCGAAGCGGATATCTACCGCATCAACGCCCACCTGGAACAACGCGTGATCGAACGCACCGCCGAACTCACCGCCGCCAACCAGGAACTGGACAGTTTCGCCTACGCCGTTTCGCATGACCTGCGCGCGCCGCTTCGCGCCATGGTCGGCTTCAGCCAGGCGCTTGAGGAGGATATCGGCAGCCAGTTGCAGGACGAGGCCAAACTGTTCCTGAATCAGATCGAAATTGCCGGCCACAAGATGAACGAGCTGGTTGATGGCCTGCTGGCGTTGTCGCGCAGCACGCGCGGAGAAATCGAACATGTCATGGTCGACCTTTCCACCATGGCTAAACGCCAGTTGGCTGAACTGGCGCAAGACGAATCTGAACGCAAGGTTACGATCAAGGTGGAGACGGATCCCCAGCCCCACGGCGACACGGGCATGATCGAAGTCGTGATGCGCAATCTGTTGAGCAACGCCTGGAAATACAGCGGCCAGACTGCGGCGGCCAGCATCCGCGTATATGCCGAGGAATGGCAAGGCCAGCAATATTTGCTGTGTCGCCGACCACGGCGCCGGTTTCGACATGGCCCACGCCAACCGCCTGTTCCAGCCCTTCCAGCGTCTGCACCAGCAGGAAGAATACCCGGCATCGGCCTTGCCACTGTGAAGTGCAACATGCACCGTCATGGTGGCATCATCGAGGCGCGCGGTAAGCCGGGCAAGGGTACGACGTTCTGTTTCAGCCTGGCGGCCGCGCTAACGGGGGTGACATGAAGTCACTGCCATCAAGCCAACTATTCGAGTTCACCCACCCTCGCCAGAACAGTCTGGATAACTTCCCGCGAAAGGCGGAAATCGCCACGCAGCAGTTCCTCAAAGACGTCCCGGGCCGAGGGGATCAGGCCGTGAATTTTTGCTTGCCCGATGACGGCTGCGGTTCCGGCCACCTGAATACCATATTCCCCAGCGACAGCGCGACCGGCCCGCTCATCCATCAGAATCAAGGTAGGGCCGTCGTGGCGCAGCGCATGTCGGATGCAGGCCGCCTCGCCCTCGTCCAGTTGAGGGATTTCAGGTATTTCATCGCCATCGGGGCGAACAACAAGCCATCCGGCATCAATCGCCGCCTGCAAGGCTTCCATCCCCTGCCACACGCCTCGGTCAAGAATCTCCTCCCGCACTGTCTCGGGAATCACGATCTCGCCGAACAGCGCCCGCAACCAGGACACTCCCGACACGCGCGCCAGGACGATCAGCGGGCTGGCATCGCTCAGGACGAGGCGAGCCATGCGTCGAGCGTATCCATATCGCGCTGGACTTCCTCATCGCTGCCGCTGATCACGGGAATATTCAGGCGAGAAAGGTGCTGCATGAATGCAGCCAAACTCATTTCCGCCAGGCGGGCGGCGCGGCCGAGCGACAGGTTGCCGTCGCGGAACAGTGCGGTAGCCAGCGCGGCGCGCACACCGGGCAAAGACCAGGACTGGTTTTTTTCCAGGTGCACCAGCAGCGCGTCCGGCTCATCCCGGTTCATCACCACGACAACCCCCTTGCGCGCCTTGCGCAGGGCCTCGGACGGGTTGTTTTTCAGGCCGCTTACGTTTGTCACTTCCATGTCCATCTCCAGATGGGAATCCGAGATAGGAACATACCATAGGATGAATGACTGCCATCGGCGTCCCGAGCGATACAGGAGTAACCCCATGACCGAAAAAACCATCCTCCTCGTCGAACACAACCTGCAAGACGAAATGCGCTCCCTGCACCGCACCAGCGTGGCCAATACAGTTGATGTGGCGCGCGACAGCCAGCCGAACCTGTCCGGGCTGGCCGTAAATCAAACGCTGCAGGAAGGTTGAAACTGCCTTGGACCGCGTACTGAACATCCTGGTCATTGAAGACAACCCGGCCGACTTCATGCTGCTGCAGCGGCAGTTGCAGCAGGGACTGGCAGTCCGCTGCTCGCGCATCGCCAGCGATAGCGAGCTTGACGCGGCGCTGGATCAGCCGCATCGCCTCAATTCATTTTGTCCATGACGACCAGGAAAACATCGAACTGGTGGCCTGGTCGCGCGCCACACTGGAACACTATTGTCAGGTGGTTTACGACACGCACTACCCGATCAGCAAGGCCGGCGTCGGCAACAAGCCGGAGAACTACTCCGACCTGGATGTGGAAACGGTGCAACTGAGCGCCAACACCATCTGGCGCATCGTCAGCCAGCACCCTTCCGAAATCGAGGTGGAACTGTCCGTCTCGGCGGTCGAGGGCGCTGTCCATTCGTACTGAACTGGAGGTGGCGGGATACTACTCCCAGACGCGTAGCCAGGACGCTACTGGAAGAATCATCAGGCAGGGCATCATCCCGGGACATTCAGGGCTCACAAGACGGCCAGACCCGCCCAAGTCCTTCATAAAAGTTCTGCATGGAATCCAGTACCCAACACAGTGTTAAATCACTCCCCAATGGGGATACACTTATCGCATGAAACAACAAGACATCCTTCGCGAAGCCATGCGTCAGTCCGGGCAAACACGCGCCGACCTGGCTGCGGTTCTGGGCGTTTCCAAGCGCGCGCTGGATAAATGGTTGTTGCCGGAGACCTCCGGCGACTTTCGCCAGATGCCGGCGCCGGTTACGCGACTCCTCGCCAATGAATACGGCGTTCGCAGAAGCGCCGATCTCTCCTTGCCCTACGACTGGCCCGATCCGGCCATGGCCGACACGGCGCTGATCCTGGCCGTGCTGCGCCGCGCGCGGTTCGCCGATCTGGTGCGTGTATGCGCGGACTTTGGTCTGCCCGTCGTCCGGGTTCAACTGCCCCGAGCGCTGGAGGCTACGCCTGCACTGGAACGCGATTTGCTGGCGCGCATTCTGACCCGCATGCTGCGGAGTATCGAAATTGCTCTCGCCGAGCGCGCTGCGGCTTGACCTGCTGCCACCCGCCACGGCGGCGGTGCTGGCGAAACTGGCGCAAGAACAGGTGCTTTCCGGCTTCTGCCTCGTTGACGGTACGGCACTGGCCCTGCAAGCCGGACATCGCCGCAGCCTGGATCTGGACCTGGTCCGTTTCAGCCCCACCCTGGACAAACAGGCGCTGTTTCGCGCCATGCGCGCGCAGGGCGCCGAGTTGATCACACCGCAATCGGCGATCTCTGCCGCCCGCATCAATGGCCTCGACCTGCTGGCGCGGGTGCAGGATTACGAGCTCGAAGGCGTCAAGGTGCAATGCTTCGCCTAACCGGAAGGCCTGCGCCATGCGCCCGGCAGTCAGTCGGTCGAAGGCTGGTCGTTCGATCTGATGAATCTGGACAGCCTGTTCGCCATGAAAAGCGCGTTGCTGCTGAAGCGTGCCCGCAGCCGCGATTATTTCGACCTGATGTGGTTCTGCCGGCACGGCAGGACGCTGGACGATATCCTCGCCGCCGCACTGATCGCGGATGACGCTCCGGACACACCTGTCGTTGTGGAACACAAACTGCTCGGCCTGCTGCCCCTGGATGCGGATAACGAGGGGTTGGATCCGGCTGGCTTGACGATCACGCTGGCGGATATCCATGCCTTCTTCGAGTCGCTTGTGCAGGCCCGTGAAATCGCGGAAGCGCGCAAGCTCCTCGATCAGCACCCGCCGTCCAAGCGGGGGGCTTGATCCATTACAACTCCATATGCCTCTGACCGAACACGAGGCAGTGAGCAATAGTGCCTGGATCGTCCATGTCGCACGCCTGTCCCTGAAAACAGCGACAGCATCAGCAGCCTTAACAGCGCCCTTCGCAAGCTCCGGTCGTGATCCACAGGTCTGCCGGAACGGAAAGCCGGCAGGCGATTTTTGCTTTGGTCAGGCGACTACCTGAGGATCAAACCGGCATGGATTGGTTGATTGCCAAGGTGCCAGGGTAAGGAAGCAGCCGAAGCAAATAGAGCAGCAGGTGTTGCTCTCAAGCACTCTTCACGATCAGGGGAACGGTATCCCCGGCATGCTTCTTCACCTGCTTGGCGGCCTTCTTTTCCTTGGCGGTCAGCACGGCGTGTTTTTTCAATTCCTTGTTCGATTGCTGGGACTTGGTCATGGTTATGACTCCTGGTCATGTTTGAGGGACTTCTGATGCACATCGTATTTCGGGATGTTTCGAGTTCCAGTCAGCTTCTTCGCAACCGTCTCAGCATCCGCCACGCCAGCCAGCCGCCGCGCAGCCATCTGACGGCCCGAACCGGTC
>CAMDGQ010000036.1 GCA_945897955.1 Tepidiphilus sp. J10
AGCGGCAACAGGTTGAGCAGGCGCGGTTCGGCGGCCTCCGCCCAGCGCACGGCGGATTCGCTACCGATGAACAACAGACGCATGTGCGGGTTTTCGAAGCCACGTTTGGCAAGCGCGGTATCGATCGGTTGCACCTTTACCAGCACCAGATCGTGGTTGGACGCCGCCAAGGCCACGTCATCCATCGCCCGCCGCATATCCACCGGCTTGCTCACCATCAACGGGTCGGCATGGCTGGGCAGAGCCAGACCCAGAGAAGAACTCAACCCCAAGGCCAGTGTCAGCAGTAGGGCGCGCCGCTTCATAGCGTGGCCTCTTCCAGGATCGCCAGGTAGTCGCGTTTCATTTCCTGGCACTCCGCATGCAGGCCGGGCATGTTCTGCGTCACCCAGGCCGGATTCACTGCGATCAGATCAACTCCGCTCGGCGTCTCCACCAGCGTCACCCGGCACGGCAGCACCTGCGTCGCACGCGGGTCAATGCGCAGCGCACGGTCCATCTTGGTGAAGTTGCAGAAATAGACCAGCCGCACCGAACGGACTTCCTGCGCATAAGGCACCAGGCGGCTGTCCATCGCCTGTTGCCGGACGAAAGTGTAGTTGTGATTGACGATGGCCTGGTTCAGCGCCGCCACCGCCGCATCCATGCCGATGCCGGATGCGGTGGTGGTGAGAATCATCGGCTCCGTTTCGGCGGCGGCAGATGTTGTGGCAGAAACGTCGGCAACGGGTTCGGTTGCGCGCGCGATATCTGCCGTGAACAGCAAAACGAGGATCAGGAATGTGCGTCGTAGCATGCTGTGGCTCCCTTGGGACAAAGTGAATTATCCGAAGCACAGATTACGCCAACTGATCGTTTGTTTGAATTGCTGGGTTTCTGTTTGTTGTGATGGCGATTACACAACAGGCAGTTTGTTGTTGAGGCGCGCCATTTCCACCACCACCCGCGCTACCTCGGCGATGCGCTTGCGGTGCAGCATGGCTTCCCGACGCAGCGCCTGGTAGGCGGCTTCTTCGGACAGGTTTTCGTGCTTCATCAAATAACGTTTTGCCTGCTCGACCAGCTTGTGTTCCTGCAATTCCTGACGCGCGCGCAAGGTGTCATCGCGCATTGCCTGCCAGGCCTCGAAGCGAATCTGGGCGAGTTGCAGTAACGGCTGGATGCGTTCGTTTTCCAGGCCGTTGACGACGTAGCAGGCGACGCCGGCGGAAACTGCCCGGCGCATGGCGTCCTGCGATTCGTCCTGGCTGAACATGACGATCGGGCGCGGCGTGCGCTCGCTCATTACCACCACCTGTTCCAGCGTGTCGCGGCTGGGCGATTCGGTGTCCATGATGATCACATCGGGTTCCAGTTCATCGACCCAGCGCGGCAGGTCGATGGCGCGGTCGAGGCGGCCGACCAGGCGATGCTCCGGCGCGCTGGCGGCGAGCGCCTGCATCAGGTTGTCGAGCCGGCGGCGAGACGGGCTGACGATCAGGATGGTGAGGCCGGCGCGGTTGGAATCATTCATGATTGCAGCAAGCGTTTCAGTTCGGGGATGCAGGAACCACAATTTGTCCCAGCTTTAAGTTGGATGCCGAGAGCTTCCACCGAAGTCGCGCCCTCGGCCATGGCTTGGGTCAAGGATTTCTCACCGACGCCAAAACAGGCACAGATGATGCGGCCGTTGTCTGCCATGCCGGGTCCGGGTCGGCCGAGCAACAAGGCGCGGCGTTCGGCATCGCTCAGCATCTCGCGCTCAAACAGCGATTCCAGCCAATGCCGTGGCGGCAAGCGATCAGCTTCGCGTTCAAGGAAATACACCGCCAGCAAGCGGCCATCCTGGATCAACGCGCCGCGATAACGTGTCGCGCCCGGGTCTTTCATTTCGATCCAGTCGCCGGTCAGGCAGATCAGGTCGCGCATCTGCAGCGGCGCATCGGCGGCGATTTCCAGCCCGGCAATCTCATGTCGCCAACAAGTTTTGCCGCGCACCCTGGCCCAAAAACCAAAATCGGTGGCGCAGTCCAGTGCTTTCCGCGTCATCACAAAGCCATGCCAGCTTGCCACGTAAGCTGTCACTGCCACCGGCGTCTGCTTGAACTCGGGCTGGCCGGAAATCGGATCGGTGACCGCGTGAATCAACGCGCCGACCCTGCCTAGTCCGGTGAATTGCTCGTTCCAGTGAATTGGTGCGAACAGGCTGCCGATTTGTTGCTCGCGGCTTTCCATCACACGTACCAGCATGTCGCCGTTGGCATTCGAGATGCGCGCCAACCCGCCCTCCTTGACGCCGGCCCGGCGCGCGTCCTGCGGATGAATTTCAATAAATGGCTGATCGATGTGGCTGAGCAACTTCGCCGCCTTGCCGGTGCGAGTCATCGTGTGCCACTGATCACGGATGCGGCCGGTATTCAGACTGAACGGCGTTGCCTCGCTGATCGCATGCACCGGCGCGCGCGGGGTGATCGGCAACATGCGCGCCTTGCCGGAGGGCGTAAAGAAATGGCCGTCGGCGTACATGCGGGCGGTGCCACCTTGCGGGGTGATAGGCCATTCCATGGGTTGCAGCCGGTCGTATGCATCCGCATTTGCGCTCATCGCCGATATATCGAAATCGCGTGCACCGTCATTTTCAAAAGCCGACAGCGCCGCATGCTCGCCAAATATCTCTGCCGGGCCGGCGAAGTCGAAACCGTCGCCGAAACCCATACGCTGCGCCACTTCGTTGACGATCCACCAGTCCGGCCGCACTTCGCCCGGCGGAGACAGGAAGGCGCGCTGGCGCGAGATGCGGCGTTCCGAGTTGGTCACCGTGCCTTCCTTTTCGCCCCAGGCGGCGGCTGGCAATTTGACGTGGGCGTGGATGCTGGTATCCGTGCGGGAAACCACATCGGAGACCACGACGAATGGGCAGCGGCGCAAGGCTTCATTCACCCGATTGGCGTTCGGCAGGCTGACCGCCGGGTTGGTCGCCATGATCCACAGCGCCTTGATGCGGCCGTCGTGCACCGCCTCGAACAGGTCCACCGCTTTCAGTCCCGGCTTTTGCGCCATGTTCGACGCCTGCCAGAAGCGGCCGACACGGTCGATGTCCTCCGGCGTGAAGTCCATGTGCGCCGCCAGCTGATTGGCCAGACCGCCGACCTCGCGGCCACCCATCGCATTCGGCTGGCCGGTGATCGAAAACGGCGTCGAACCCGGCTTGCCGATGCGGCCGGTGGCTAGGTGAACATTAGTGATGCTGTTGACTTTATCGACGCCGGACGAGGATTGATTGATGCCTTGCGAAAACAGCGTGACGGTTTTGGGGGTCTGGGTGAACAGCCGGAAGAACTCCGTGACATCGCGATCAGCCAGACCGCATTGCATCGCCACGGTCGGAATGGTCAGACCGCTGACCGCCTGCAAGGTCGGCCCGAAACCTTCGACATGCGCTTCCAGATACGCCCAATCGATGGTGTCTTCGCGTTTCAGATGGTTCAGCAAGCCGTTGAACAACCAGGCATCGGCGCCCGGCTTGATGCTCAAGTGCAGGTCGGCCAGGTCAGCGGTGGCGGTGCGGCGCGGGTCGATCAGCACCACCCGCATTTCCGGCCGCACCTTCTTCGCCGCGACCAGACGCTGGAACACCACCGGATGCGTCCACGCCATGTTGGAGCCGACCAACACCACCAGGTCGGCCAGTTCCAGGTCTTCGTAGCAGCCCGGCACGGTGTCGGAACCAAACGCGCGTTTATGCCCGGCTACCGCCGACGACATGCACAGGCGTGAATTGGTATCGATGTTGCCGCTGCCGATGTAGCCCTTCATCAGCTTGTTGGCGACGTAGTAATCCTCGGTCAGCAACTGGCCGGAGACGTAAAACGCGACGGCATCTGGGCCGTGTTCGGCGATGATTTGGCTGAAGCGGTGCGCGATGCTGTCGAGCGCTTCATCCCAGCTTGCACGGACGCCGTCGATTTCCGGGTAGAGCAGGCGGTCATCCAGGCTCAGGGTTTCGCCCAGCGCCGCGCCTTTTGAACACAGGCGGCCCAGGTTGGCCGGATGCTCGGGGTCGCCGCGAACCTTGAAATCGTCGCCATCGCGCGACACCAGCACGCCGCAACCGACGCCGCAGTAAGGGCAGGTTGTGCGGATGGGGGCAGTCATTCTGATAGTGTCGTTTCCGGCGTCAGCGACAAGCTGACCGCGCCGTCGATGACCTGCACCGGATAGCGCGCCGCGCAGCCAACATCGGGCGCAACGGCGAGGCCGGTGTCCAGGTTGATCTTCCAGTCGTGCAGTGGGCAGGCGACTTTTTTGCCATGCACGATGCCCTGCGACAGCGGCCCGCCTTTGTGTGGGCATTTGTCGCGCAGGGCGAAGATTTCGTCCTCCAGCGTGCGGAAAATGGCGATGTCACCGGCCGCGGTTTTGATCACCCGCGCGCCTTGGCGCGGGATGTCGTCGAGGTGGGCTACTTCTATCCAGGTCGTCATGTTCGTATCCTTTGTTTAAGCCCCTCTCCCGCAAGCGGGAGAGGGGTTGGGGAGAGGGGGGGTAGGCCACAACATGTAAATGCGCCCCTCTCCCCCGGCCCCTCCCCCGCTTGCGGGGGAGGGGAGCAAAACATCAGCTCACCACACGAATCGGGATGAATTCCCGCTTCAATGCGCCCGCCGTGCGTTCTTTCCACGGATCGACCTGGGCCGGTTTCTGCGAGATAAAGAAACGCTCGGCCAGCAGATTGCGGTTGGCTTCGTCTTCGACCATTTTCGCCTTGATGTGCGAAAGGCCGACGCGTTCGACCCAGGGCGCGGTGCGTTCCAGGTAGTGCGCTTCTTCGCGGTAGAGCTGGGTGAACGCGGCGCAGTACTGCATCACCTGTTCTTCCGTTTCCACTTTGCACAGCAGGTCGGTGACGCGCACCTTGATGCCGCCGTTACCGCCGACATGCAGTTCGTAACCGGAATCGACACAGACGATGCCGAAGTCCTTGATCGTCGCCTCGGCGCAATTTCGCGGACAACCCGACACCGCCATTTTGTATTTGTGCGGCGTCCAGGAACCCCAGGTCATCTGCTCCAGCTTAACGCCGAGGCCGGTCGAATCCTGCGTGCCGAAGCGGCACCACTGGCTGCCGACGCAGGTTTTTACGGTGCGCAGCGCCTTGCCGTAGGCGTGGCCGGAGACGAAGCCGGCGTCGGACAAATCTTGCCAAACTGCCGGCAGATCTTCCTTCTTGATACCGAACAGGTCGATGCGCTGGCCGCCGGTGACTTTGACTTCCGGTACGTTGAACTTGTCGGCTACGTCGGCGATGGCGCGCAGTTCTTTCGGCGTGGTCAGGCCGCCCCACATGCGCGGTACCACCGAGAAACTGCCGTCTTTCTGGATGTTGCCGTGCGCGCGTTCGTTGATGTAACGCGATTGCGCGTCGTCGACGTATTCCGTCGGCCAAGCACAGAGCAGGTAGTAATTCAGCGCCGGGCGGCATTTGGTGCAGCCGTCCGGGGTTTTCCAGCCCAGCGACTGCATGGTTTCTGGCATGGTTTTCAGATTGTTCTGCATGATTGCAGCGCGGATTTCGTCGTGGTTGTGCTCGGTGCAGCCGCACAGCGGTTTCTTAGATGGTGCGGTCGAGTAGTCGCCGCCGGCGGTTGCCGCCAGGATGGTTTCCACAAGCCCGGTGCAGGAGCCGCAGGAACCGGAGGCCTTGGTGTGGGCGCGCACCTCGTCCAGCGTGAACAGTTTTTTCTCGCGCACCGCTTTGATGATGTCGCCTTTGCAGACACCATTGCAGCCGCAGATTTCGGCGCTGTCCGGCAATAACATCACGCGTGACATTTCATCGCCCATGCCGCCGCCGGCACCCGAATCGCCAATGTGGTGGCGGCCGAACAGCAGCTTGTCGCGGAAGTCGGACACATCGGTGGCATCGCGCATCAGCTCGAAATACCAGGCGCCGTCCAGCGTGTCGCCATACAGCACCGCGCCGGCCAGCTTGTTGTCCTTCAGCACCAGCTTCTTGTAGGAACCGCGGCCGACGTCCTGGAACACGATTTCCTCATGCCCGTCGCCGCCCATGTAATTGCCGGCGGAGAACAGGTCGATGCCGGTGACTTTCAGCTTGGTTGAGGTCATCGAACCCTGATAACGCGCCACGCCGTGCTCGGCCAGATGGTTGGCGCACACCTTGGCCTGTTCGAACAAAGGTGCGACCAGGCCGTAGGCGATGCCACGGTGGTTGGCGCATTCGCCGACGGAATAAATGCGCGGGTCGAAAGTCTGCATCGTGTCGTTGACCAGCAGGCCACGGTTGCACTGTAAGCCGGCCGATTCAGCCAGTGCGGTGTTGGGGCGGATACCTACCGCCATGACCACCAGATCGGCAGGGATTTCTTCGCCGTCTTTGAAACGGATGGCGCGGACGCGTGGTGTGCTCCCCACCCCCGCAAGCGGGGGAGGGGCCGGGGGAGAGGGAGACTTGGCTGCTAGTTCCAGCAGAGAGGGTCTCTCTGACGATAAAAGTGCCCTCTCCCCAACCCCTCCCCCGCTTGCGGGGGTGGGGCTAGAAACCAGTTCAGCCGTCTGTTTTTTCAGCAAAAACTTCAGCCCTTTTTCTTCCAGATTCTTTTGCAACAGACGTGCCGCCGGCTCGTCCAGTTGCCGCTCCAGCAGCCAGTCGCCGATATGCACTACGGACACGTCCATGCCGCGCAGTTTCAGGCCGTTCGCCGCTTCCAGGCCTAGCAGGCCGCCGCCGATGACCACCGCGTGTTTGTAATGGCTGGACGCGGCAATCATCGCGTCGACGTCGGCAATGTCGCGGAAACCGATGACGCCGGGCAGGTCAGCGCCCGGCACCGGCAGGATGAACGATTTGGAACCGGTCGCCAGCAGCAGGCGGTCATACGCTGCAGAACTACCGTCGTCGGCTTCCACCCGGCGGTTCTTGCGGTCGATTTTGACGATGCGCTTGCCGGTATGCAGCGTGATGCCGTTTTCGGCGTACCAGTCGCGGCTGTTCAGCACGATCTGTTCCACCGTCTGCTCGCCGGCCAATACCGGGGACAGCATGATGCGGTTGTAATTCGGATGTGGTTCGTCGCCGAACACCGTGATGTCGTAATGGTCGGGTGCCGCCTTCAGCAGCTCTTCCAGGGTGCGCATACCGGCCATGCCGTTGCCCACCAAAACCAGTTTCATGCGTGCCATGTTCAATTCCTTCAGACGAAAAAAAACGGCGGCCGCCCTGATAGGGAGCGGACGCCGTTGTCCAAGATCGCTTAGGCGAGGAAGCCTGTCAGTGTTTTAGCAATGTGCGTGCCATGTACAAAACCTTTTTTAATCAATTGCTTGGAAGTTTTCCAGCATCAACCACGCACCGCTTAGGTGCGGCGCGCACCGGGAAAGCACGCATCGAAACATGCCGGCATCTCTATAACTTTCGACAGATTTTCAATTCGCCCGACCTGTCGTAAATTGGATTCGCGTCAATTTTGGCGCGATTTTATTCAGTGGAGACTTTATGAAAAAAATACTTTGCAGTCTGTTTGCCGGTTTTGTATTCAGCTCTTCAGCCTGGGCTATGGTCGATCTGAACTCGGCGACACAGTCCGAACTGGAATCGGTCAAAGGCATCGGACCGGCAAAAGCCAAGCTGATCGTTGAACACCGCCAGAAAAACGGGGCATTCAAGAATCTGGATGCACTGGCTGGCGTCAAAGGCTTCGGCAAGGCAAGCGTGGCAAAGTTGAAGAATGAGCTTGTAGTCGGGGCCGACGCGAAGGTCACCGAGAAAAAATAAGCCAGGGTTCGATCAGGATTTGGGCGCCTTCGGCGCCCATTTCATTTCAGGGTCAGAAAAGTTTCAAGCTTGCCAGTGTGGTCGCAGCGGATGCAGTTGAAGTAGAGTTTTCGCCATTCTTGCAACAGTGTTCGGGGGCAATTAGGCGGGCTTCAGACCGCTTAGGTTTACCGGCAAAAGTCGCGGTGGTTAGAATGTGCAGAGATTCTAATGTTCTGTATTGCAAGCCATTTCCAAAGGAAACAAGATGAAGCTGAAATTTGTCACTCTCGCGATCGCTTTCGCCTCGGTGCCCGCCTATGCCGCGATGGGCACCACCGATATTCCCACGTTCGCCGGTCAGGCCGCCGCACAGGCCGCTGCGAAGACAGCGACACCGAAGACACCGGAAGAGTGGCTGGCGCGAATGACCGATTTTTCACGCAACCTGTCCGCCTTCAAAGATCCGAAGGCTTTCGTACCCTGGGCCAATGCCGTAAGCGAGCCGAGCTTCTATATCGCCATGGCCAATGGAATGATGGATCCAGGTGGCTGGCTCAATATGATGAATTCGGCCGCGCATCCCGACGCCGTGCGCAACCTGCTCGCATTCGCCGATCCTGCGGTCTATCTGAAATGGTCCGCCGCCAGCCTGGATCCCAATTTCTATACCGCGCTGCTGACCCAGCTTTCCGACCCGGGGAAATTGATGCGTTGGGGAATGGCGCCGCTGGATCCCAAGCTCTGGGGAGTGCTTGGCAATACGCTGAATCCGAATACCTATATCCGTTGGCCGATGGCAGGACTTGATCCGCGCGCATGGAACTTGATGGGCACAGTAGCCAATCCGGCGCTTTACACAGGCATGGCCGGTGCCATCGTCAATCCGAATGCCTATGGACAGGGCACAAATAGCTGGCTGACCTGGACCCCGCCCCCGTCCGTACAAGGTGCGGGCAGCTTCGCGATGTGGGATCCGATTGCCATGCTGGGCAACCTGTCAGGCTGGATTCCCGGTCTGAATCAATTGTCCCTGCCTACGCTGCCATCTCTTCCCGCCTTGCCATCACTCCCCACATTGACGCCGCCGACCTTCACTCCGCAATCTGCGGCACCGGCACCGGTTGCAACACCTGCACCGGTTGCAACACCAGCGCCAGTTGCGGCACCTGCGCCAGTTGTGGCACCGGCACCAGTTGCAGCACCTGCACCGGCTGTGGCACCTGCACCGGTTGCGGCACCTGCGCCAGTTGTGGCACCGGCACCCGTTGCAGCACCAGCACCAATTGTGGCACCTGCAACGCTTGCGGCTCCTGCACCGGTTGCAGCACCGGCACCCGTTGCAGCACCGGCCCCCGTTGCGGCACCGGCACCCCTTGCAGCACCTGCACCGGTTGTGGCTCCTGCACCGGTTGTGGCACCGGCGCCCGTTGCAGTACCGGCACCCGCTGTTGCTCCCGCTGCCAACAAGGTAGTCCTTGCAGGCGACGCCCTCTTCAAGTCCGGCAAATCGGGTATCAGGGATTTGTCAAAGGACGGCAAGGCGCGGCTTGACGAGGTAATCGGCAAACTCAAGGCGATGGGCGATATCGAGCAGATCAAGGTGGTAGGTCATGCCGATCCGACCGGCAACGCGAAGGCCAACCTTGCGCTGTCCGAAGCACGCGCAAAGTCGGTCAAATCCTACTTGATCGCCAAGGGCGTCAAACCCGGGGTCATCATCAGCAGCGGCATGGGTGACACCCAGCCTGTAGTTCAATGCGACAAGGCCTTGGTCAAGGATGCACTGAAGGCATGTCACGCACCGAATCGCCGGGTCGAAATCGAGATCGCGGCCAAGGGCAAGTAAGCCTGGAAGCGGACGTTTTCGGAAAAAGCCGCCCAAGGGCGGCTTTTTTACTTTTTTGACTACTTATTCTTCGACCTCGGGCCAGACTTCCTCAAAGTTGCCGACGCGTTGCCAGCTATTTTCGTTCAGCGCGACTTCATAACGCGCCCAGCCTTGGAACTCGGCCAAGGTGCATAGCCCGGTCTTGCGGCGGCAGGCACCGGCAATCCCCTTGAACGAAACAGTTTCAAGCCCGCTTTCCGCATCCAGGGAGAATGCGATCACCTGACGCACACCCCAGGATCGGCCATAGGCTCCGTTGCTGTAGGTATTGCCGGTTTTGATCTCGAATGTCATGCGAAGGGCGTAGCTTGCGATGAATATTGGCGGTGTAATTTTATCGGAAGCCCGAGTCCATTGGATTCCGCTGCCACCTGGTTAACCTTGAGACAGCAGTTGAACTCGTCCGAGGGTGGCGCGGCGAGCGGGCTCACTCAATCAGCGAGCGTCATCGAAGCATTTACCGCTGCAATCAAGGAAGCCCTCAACTTCGTTACGCCTGCGCCGATACAGTCGGATGCCTGAATCTTCCGAAACATCCCAGCTTGTGCCCCCCCGCTTGTCGAAGTTATCGGCAGTTGTAGCGCAGCGCTTCGATCTGCAGCGCTATGGCAACAGCATCCTTTTGCTGATGCTGGTCTTGCTGCATGCCGGGTTTGTCTGGGGACGCGGCGAGGCATGGGGGCAGGCAATGGTTCTGGCCCACTACGGCGTGTTCCTGCTCTGGCAACCCTTTTTCAGTGGTCAGCAACATTTGCCCTGGCCGCGTGCGCTGGGTGTGCTGGCGGTCGGTGGTGCGCTGGCGGCTCTGGATAGCATCTGGGCCGCAGCCTTGTGGGCTGTTTTACTGGCGGGATTGCTGGGCGGCATGACTGTCAGCCTGAAGCCATTGAAGGAACGTATCGGACTCTGGCTGGCGGTGATGTATCTATTGTTGCTGCTGTTCCTCTGGTTGCTGCCGCAGGGTTTTGGCTTGCCCGTGCGCGAGGATACGTATACGGCCATGTTGCGCGACAGCCTTCTGGCATTGCTGGCGTTGATGATCGTGTTTCCTTCGCCCGGTCTGCAACGTCAGGCCGGCATTGTTGATCTGCTTTACACCTTGCTGTTCGTTCTGGTGATCGGCGTGCTGTCATTGGGCAGTTACGCCGCGATGCATCTGACCCATACCGATTACGCCAGCGGCGTATTCATCAGCCTGGGCACGCTGACCATTTCCTTGCTGATCATTGCCTGGCTCTGGCAACCGCGCGGCGAAGCATCCGGTTTGCGAAATCTGTTCTCTCGCTATGTATTGTCACTTGGTTTGCCATTGGAAGAATGGCTGAAGCAGTTGTCCGATTCAGCGGATTGCGAGCCGGACCCTGAAGTGTTTCTGCGTGAAGCGATGGCCGGTTTCACACACCTGCCCTGGTCAACCGGCGTAACCTGGTCAACCGCTCAAACCGAAGGCGAACTGGGCGAAAAAAGCAAGCATTCGGTCTCTTTTTCACATCAAGGCGTGGAGGTGCGATTCTTTACGGACGCGCCGGTAAACCCGGCATTTGCGCTGCATTTACGCTTGCTCACCGAAATCATCGGCTATTTTCATGCCGCCAAAACGCGTGAACGAATGATGCAGGCGAATGCATACACACAAGCGATCTACGAAACCGGATCGCGCCTGACACACGATGTGAAGAATCTGTTGCAGTCATTGAAAACTTTGTGCTCCGCAGCAGAACATAGCCGTCCGGATCAGGCCATGTCACTCCAAACCTTGATGCAGCGGCAATTGCCGCAGATGGCGAAACGTCTGGAAATCACACTCGACAAACTGAAATCGCCTTCCTCGGCCGCTGACCGCAAGGAAATTCTGGCACGGGAATGGTGGCGCAATCTGAACAACCGATATGGACGCGATGCCATCAATTTTCACGCTGATGATGCCAATGCCTCGGCCTGGTTGCCGCAGGAGTTGTTCGATAGCGTTGCCGACAATTTGATTCAGAACGCCTTGCGCAAGCGATTGCAAGAACCTGATATCCGTATTCGCGTGGATTTGTTGACATCTCCCATCATCAGCTTGACGGTTTGCGATACCGGCGGGATGGCGCCGGATGAAGTTACCGAAAAACTGTTCAATGCGCCGGTCTCGACGCATGACGGCCTTGGCATTGGCCTTTACCAGGCAGCAAAGCAGGCAGTTGAACTGGATTACCAGCTCCGCCTGCGTGAAAACCGTGAAGGCTATGTCTGCTTCGAGTTGGCACAACTAGTGGAATAGCAGCCTTATGGCGTGCCCCGGAATCAAGCCTCCAGTCAAATCTTGTGCAACCCGCACCTGCACGCACACCGTAAATATTTAATAAAAAATTCCTAAAGTTTTCTTCCTGTGAGCCGTAGATGGGTCAGAAGCAAGGAATGATCAAGTAAGTAGCTTCGTAACGTGTTCGAAAAGGCAAACCTGCCGAAAGGCAGGGACGCAAAGTCACCGTCTAAGGGCAGCAATATCGCCTATGACAGAGGGATTGCCGAAACCGTGGCTAGTATTCTGTCCTCAGTTTCGACGACGAGAATCTTTCGTCGCTGACATTCAGCAATTCCCCATGCGTCACGCATTTTCGAACTTCCTCCACTTGCCAGGAGAAAGAAAATGCGTACCACCTCTCTTACACAGCGCGTCTATCAAAGCCTGATCTTCTCGTTGTTCGTAGCAACTTCTCCGGTCGCAATGTCGGCGGATTTCGCTCCTTCCATGCTCTCGGCAGAATCGCAGCAATGGATGTGCAGTTACACAGTAGGTCAGAAGGGTGTCTGGTTCATGCGTTGTGAAGACCTCACAAACATGGAAAACGATGACCCCGCGCTGAACGACGACACCTCATCGCACCAGACCAAGTTCATTCCGTTGTGGAACGCCCCCTATGCCGATAGCCGCGCTCCCGAATTAGCCAGAGCATTGCTGTGTTCGAGCAATAGCGCATGCAGCGTCGCCTTGGCTTCACAGTAAGCTCGAAGTATTCACGACCAAAAACATTAGCGACCTCCATAACTCGGATAACCCGCCTTACTGGCGTTCAAATCAGACTGAGGTCGCTGCGGGTGAGAACTCGCCAAGAACAGAAATTCAGGGTTGCGCAGGAAACACGGTTTTTCGTGGCATGGGATACGGTTCAGATGACATCCATATGCCCCTGCTCGGGATCGGCAATGACCGAGTGATCGCACGGCGAAATTCCGGGTCATCCGGGCTAAAATCGCCGCTTTCCTGATTCTTGAGCCTCTCAGCCATGTTTTCCGCCAACCAGACCATTGCCAGCACCGATCCCGAACTGTGGGCCGCCATCCAGGGCGAAAACCACCGCCAGGAAGAACATATCGAATTGATCGCCTCCGAGAACTACGTCAGCCACGCTGTCATGGAGGCGCAGGGTTCGCAACTGACCAACAAGTACGCCGAGGGCTATCCCGGCAAACGCTATTACGGCGGCTGCGAATTTGTCGACATCGCCGAGCAACTGGCGATCGACCGTATCTTGAAAATCTACGGCGGAGATACCCACAACTACGCCGCCAATGTGCAGCCCAACTCCGGTTCGCAGGCCAACCAGGCGGTGTTCATGGCCTTCCTGCAACCCGGCGACACGATCATGGGCATGAGCCTGGCGGAAGGCGGCCATCTGACGCACGGCATGAAACTGAACATGTCCGGCAAGTGGTTCAACGTCGTCGCCTACGGCCTGAACGCAAAAGAGGAAATCGACTACGACCGCATGGAAGCCCTGGCGCATGAACACAAGCCGAAGCTGATCATCGCCGGCGCTTCCGCCTACGCGCTGAAGATTGACTTCGCCCGTTTCGCCAGGGTGGCCAAAGCCGTCGGCGCAATCTTCATGGTCGATATGGCGCATTACGCCGGCCTGATCGCCGCCGGGGTCTATCCGAATCCGATACCGCATGCCGATGTCGTCACCTCCACCACACACAAGACGCTGCGCGGCCCGCGCGGCGGCATCATCCTGATGAAGGCCGAGCACGAGAAAGCGATCAACTCGGCGATTTTTCCCGGCCTGCAGGGCGGTCCGCTGATGCATGTCATCGCCGGCAAGGCGGTGGCGTTCAAGGAGGCGATGGGCAAGGACTTCAAGCTGTACCAGGAACAGGTTGCCGCCAATGCGCTGGTGATGTGCAAGGTGCTGATCGAACGCGGCCTGCGCATCGTGTCCGGCCGCACCGAATCGCATGTCTTCCTGGTCGATCTGCAAGCCAAGAATCTGACCGGCAAGGACGCCGAAGCCGCCCTTGGCCGCGCCCATATCACGGTCAACAAGAACGCCATCCCGAATGACCCGCAGAAACCTTTCGTGACTTCCGGCATCCGCATCGGCACGCCGGCGATGACCACGCGCGGTTTCAAGGAACTGGAAGCGGAAAAACTCGCGCATCTGGTCGCCGACGTGCTCGACGCACCGAATGACGAGGCAGTAATCGCCCGTGTTCAAGGTGAAGTCGCAAAATTGACGGCGGCATTCCCTGTTTACGGAAAATGAATTCCGCCGGGTGCGTCATGCGCACCGTTCCCCGGACGACCGATGCGCGTGGCGCACCCTGCGGCTTGCAGTTCACTAGCTTATGAGATGCCCCTTCTGCGGCGCAACCGACACCCAGGTGGTCGAAACACGCCTGTCGGAAGATGGCGTCAGCATCCGCCGCCGTCGCCGCTGCAATACCTGTGACAAGCGATTCACCACTTTTGAAACCGCAGAGGTGCGTTCACCGGCAGTGGTCAAGCAATCCGGCGAACGGCAGGAATTCAGTCGCGGAAAATTGCGTGAAGGTTTTCACCGGGCGCTGCACAAGCGTCCGGTGCCCACCGAACTTGTGGACCAGGCGATCGACCGCATCGTCCACAAACTCCTGGCGCTGGGCGAGCGCGAAATCAGTTCACGCATGATCGGCGAACTGGTGATGAACGAATTGAAGCTGCTGGACAAAGTGGCTTACATCCGTTTTGCCTCGGTCTATCGCGCCTTTCAGGACATCGAAGATTTCCGCGACGCGATTCGCGACGTGGAGAAACCTTGAGTTTCAGCGCCGAAGACCATGGCTACATGGCGCACGCCCTGAGCCTGGCCGATCACGGATTGTTCACGACGACGCCAAACCCACGCGTCGGCTGCGTGATTGTGCGTGATGGCGTGGTTGTAGGTGCAGGCTGGCACGAAAAAGCGGGCGGGCCGCACGCCGAAGTGCACGCCCTGCGTGCCGCCGGCGCGCGGGCAAAGGGCGCCACCGCCTATGTCACGCTGGAGCCGTGCAGCCATCATGGCCGCACACCGCCCTGCGCCAACGCGTTGATCGATGCCGGCATCGCACGCGTGGTCGCCGCCATGCGCGACCCGAACCCGCAAGTGTCCGGGCGCGGCCTGGAGTTGCTTACGTTGGCCGGGATCAAGGTGCAAACCGGCCTGCTGGAAAGCGAAGCGCGCGAACTCAATATCGGTTTCATTTCCCGCATGACGCGCGGACGACCCTGGGTCCGATTGAAGACGGCCGCTTCGCTGGATGGCAAGACCGCCTTGCTGAATGGCGAATCGAAATGGATTACCGGACCGGCGGCGCGTGCCGATGTCCAGCGCTGGCGTGCGCGTGCCTGTGTCGTGTTGACCGGCGTCGGCACCGTACTGGCCGACGATCCTCAAATGAATGTGCGCGAGTTCGAGACACCGCGTCAGCCGCTGAAGGTCATTGTCGATAGCCATCTGGCGACACCACCGAGCGCCCGGATTCTGCAAGGTGGCGCATTCATCGCCTGCGCCGAAGCCGACTATTTGCGCCGCACCGCACTGGAAGCCGCAGGCGCGCAGGTTCTGGAATTGCCCGGCGCAGACGGTCGGGTCGATTTGACCGCGTTAATGCTGGAATTCGGTCGTCAGGGCATCAACGAAGTCCATGTCGAAGCCGGCGCGACATTGAATGGCGCACTGCTCGCCGCCGGGCTGGTGGATGAATGGATTTCCTACTTGGCGCCGGTGGCGCTGGGACATGCCGCGCGCGGCCTGTTCAACCTGCCCGAGTTGACCGATATGGCCGACCGCACCGCGTTCGCGCTGCGCGATACGCGCATGCTGGGCGCCGATATCCGCCTGACGTTGCGGCCGTCATCCCGCGCATCTGTTTGAGTTTTCGGATTGGAGTCGTTGTGAAAATCAGCCGCAATCATGTAGTTACCCTGAAGTACCAGGTCATCGACCGTGACGGCGAGGTGGTCGATGCCGGACAGGAGCCGCTGGTCTATCTGCATGGCGGTTATGGCGGCCTGTTCGATGCGCTGGAGGTAGCCTTGCAGGGCAAGTCGGAAGGCGACGCCTTCAGTGTCGAATTGAGCGCGGAACAGGCATTCGGTGAATACGACCCCGATCTGGTCAGCACCGAGCCACGCGACGCCTTCCCCGCCAACATCCAGCTCGGCACCCAGGTCGAGCTGGATGACGACGAAGGCGAAAGCCAGTTGTTCACCATCAAATCCATCGACCAGGACAGCGTGATGATCGACGGAAATCATCCCCTGTGCGGCCTCGATCTGGTGTTTTCCGGCAGCGTCGTCGCAGTGCGGCCGGCTACCGGCAAGGAAATCGCGCGCGGCGAAGCGAACTGAATACGCATCCACCTCAGGCTCGCATTTCCCTTGCTTCGTCCAAACCCCTAAAATGCCCGCCTTCACGCGTCCGGAAAACCATCCGGACATCCATTCTCAGCAGGTGTTCCCATGTTTACCGGCATCATCCAGGCCGTCGGCCACATTTCCCATTTGATTGAAGGCGCCTCCGGCGACGCGCGCGTCAACATTGCCGCCAACGGCCTTGATCTGGGCGATGCGCAACTCGGCGACTCCATCGCCTGCAACGGCGTCTGCCTGACCGTGGTCGAGAAGACCGCCGCGAGCTTCGGCGTCGATGTCTCCGGCGAAACCTTCTCCTGCACCATCGGCTTCGCACCCGGCGACAGGGTCAATCTGGAAAAAGCCATGCGCCTGTCCGACCGCCTCGGCGGACATCTGGTCTCCGGCCATGTCGATGGCGTCGGCGAGGTCATTCACTTCGCGCCGGTATCGGAGCAGAGCGACGGCAGTTGGCGGCTGGATATCCGCGCGCCCGGTTCGATGGGGCGCTATCTGGCACACAAGGGGTCGGTGGCGGTGAACGGTGTATCGCTGACGGTAAACAGCGTGCGTGGCAACGATTTTTCGATCAACCTGATTCCGCATACGCTGGAGCAGACCATGCTGAAGGAATTAAGGGCCGGCAGCCGGGTCAATCTGGAAGCCGACATGCTGGCGCGTTATGCCGACCGCCTGCTGAACTACGTCAACGAACAAGATAAAGACTGATCAAGGATTGCTATGAGCCTCGCCCCCATTGAAGAAATCGTCGCGGAGCTGAAGGCTGGCCGCATGGTCATCCTGGTTGATGAGGAAGATCGCGAGAACGAAGGCGATCTGGTCATGGCAGCCGAGCATGTCACGCCGGAAGCCATCAACTTCATGGTCCGCCACGCGCGCGGCCTGGTTTGCCTGACCCTGACCGACGATCGCTGTCGTCAGCTTGGCTTGAAGCAGATGGTCAGTGACAACCAGACGCCGCACGGCACCGCGTTCACCATTTCCATCGAAGCCGCCGAAGGCGTGACGACCGGCATATCTGCGGCCGACCGCGCCATCACCATTCAGGCGGCGGTGGCCAAGAACGCACTGCCCGCCGACATCATCCAGCCCGGCCATATCTTCCCGCTGCGCGCGCAGCCGGGTGGCGTGCTGGTACGCGCCGGCCATACCGAAGCCGGCTGCGATCTGGTCGGCATGGCCGGTTTGGTGCCGGCCTCGGTGATCTGCGAGATTCTGAAAGAAGACGGCACCATGGCGCGTCTGCCGGACCTGCTCGAATTCGGCCAGGAACACGGCCTCAAGATCGGCGCAATCGCCGACCTGATTCACTACCGCGCGGCCAACGAACGTCTGGTGGAACGCGAGGGCGAACGGGAAATCTCGACGCCGTTCGGCGCGTTCAAGCTGGTCGTCTATCGCGACAAGATCAGCCGTGCCACACATCTGGCGCTGACCAAAGGCGACATCCGCGCAGCCGACGAAACGCTTGTGCGTGTACATGAACCGGTGTCGCTGATCGACGTGCTGGACATGGGCGGCGCAGCGCATGCGTATTCCGTCCCGGCCGCACTGAAACTGATGGCTGCATCCGGCCAGGCCGGCGCACTGGTGCTGCTGCATCGCCCCGAATCAGCCGACGAACTCGCCGCCCGCGCATTGCCGACCGAAACGGCGCCACCTGCACGCAAGTTCGATCTGCGCAACTACGGCACCGGCGCACAGATTCTGCGCGACCTTGGCGTCGGCAGGATGAGACTCCTCGCCACCCCCCGCAAGATGCCGGCCATGGACGGTTTCGGGCTGGAAGTGACGGGTTATTTTGAACAAGGAAACTGACATGGCCCGCTACGACAACATCAACGAAATCAAACCCAATATCGACGGCAAGGGGTTGCGTATCGGCATCGCCATGAGCCGATTCAACATGGAAGTGTGCGAGGGCCTGCTTTCCGCCGCCGTCGCCGCGCTGGTCAAGGCCGGTGTATCGGAAAAGGATGTGGTCATCGCCACCGCCCCCGGCGCGCTTGAATTGCCGCTGATCCTGAAAAAGATGGCCGAGTCGGGAAAATTCGATGGTCTGGTCGCGCTGGGCGCGGTGATCCGAGGCGATACCTATCACTTCGAGATCGTCTCCAACGAGATGGCTGCCGGCATCACCCGCGCCACGCTGGATAGCGGCGTGCCGATCGCCAACGGCGTGCTGACCACCAACACCGATCATCAGGCCACCTCGCGCATGACCGAGAAAGGCCGCGAGGCCGCGCTCTGCGCGATCGAGATGGCGCGTCTGTTGAAGGTGCTATGAACGCTCAATCCGCAGCATCCGAGGTCGCTCGAAAACCCGCCCGGCGCGGCCCGAATCCACGCCGGGTCTCACGCGAACGGGTATTGCGCGCGCTCTATCTCTGGCAAATCGCCGGCGGCGATTACGCCAGCCTGCTGGTACAGGTGGAACGCTACGAGCCGGAAGAAAAGGAAGCGGCCGGCGACGAGGAGTTGACCAAGCCGCATTCCGGTTTCCTGCGCGAACTGCTCGACGGCGTGCTGAAGGAAGCCGCCAATCTTGACTTCGCACTAACACCGCACCTGGATCGGCCGGTAATTGAACTGTCGCCGATCGAACACGCGATTCTGCTGATCGGCGCGTATGAACTGATCCACACTTTCAATGTGCCCTACCGAGTCTGCATCAACGAGGCGGTGGAACTGGCCAAGCTGTATGGCGGCACCGACGGCCACAAGTTCGTCAACGGCGTGCTCGACAAGCTGGCGCAAGTTGCCCGGCAAGTGGAAATCGAAGGCGAACGCCAGTCCTGAAGCCAGGGCGATGGCATCCGAATTCGATCTCATCCGGCGCTTCTTCACCCGACCTGCACCGAATGCGGTTCTCGGGGTTGGAGACGACGCCGCTCTAGTGCAGGTCTCCCCCGGCAGGCTGCTGGCCGTTTCCAGCGACATGCTGGTGGCCGGCCGGCATTTTCTGCCGGATGCCGATCCCTATCTGCTCGGCCACAAGACGCTGGCGGTGAATCTGTCCGACCTCGCAGCGATGGGCGCGATGCCGCGCTGGGCGACGCTGGCGCTGGCCTTGCCTGAGAGTGACGAAACCTGGCTGGAGGCTTTCAGTCGCGGTTTTTTCGAACTGGCGGATCGCTTTGGCGTGGCCCTGGTCGGCGGCGATACCACGCGCGGGCCGTTGAATTTATGCGTCACCATAATCGGTGAAACCGATGTGAGGCCATTGCGCCGCGATGCCGCGCAAGCGGGCGATGAAATCTGGGTGTCGGGCGATCTTGGCGGCGCGGCTTTGGGTCTGGCGCATCTGCAGGGCGAGATCGAGTTGAACGAACATGACGCGGCGGCTTGCCTGTCACGTCTGCATCAACCCGAACCGCGCGTTGTCTTGGGACTGAAGCTGGCTGAATTGCCGCGCGTCGCCGCGATCGACATTTCAGACGGATTGCTGGCCGATCTAGGCCATATCCTGGATCGCTCCGGCGTCGGCGCGGAGGTTGAACTGGCGTGTGTACCGGCGCATCCGGCACTGGCGTCGCTGCCGCCGGACGCGGCGCTGGCGCGGCGGTGCCTGCTGGCTGGCGGCGACGATTACGAACTCTGCTTTGCCACGCCCTTGCGGGATGCGGCGTCGGTATTGGCCGCCGGCGCGGCGGCCGGCGTGACGTTGAGCCGGATCGGCCGCATTACAGGGCCAACTGGGTTGCGCGTGCTGGATCGGAATGGCGTGCAATTGCTGATCAAGGAGCGCGGTTTTGACCATTTCGCCGGATAAGGTTGTGCCGAACCGTGCGTTCCTGTTCGCGCATCCGGCGCATTTCCTGGCGCTCGGTTTCGGCTCAGGCCTGGCGCCGAAAGCGCCCGGTACAGCGGGCACGCTGGCCGCGTTTCCGCTCTATTGGCTGCTCGCCGCTCACCCCTTTTACTGGCTCTGGATCGCCGCCTTTCTTGTCGTCGGTGTCTGGGCCTGCGAGGTTACCGGGCGCGATCTGGGCGTGCATGATCACGGCAGCATGGTCTGGGATGAAATCGCCGCTTTCCTGATGGTGCTGCCGTTCGCGCCGGTTACCGCTGTGGGTGCTCCAATTGCTTACGCGCTCGCCTTTGCGCTGTTCAGGCTGTTCGATATATGGAAGCCGTTTCCGATCGGCTGGCTGGATGCGCGCATCCCCGGCGGCTTCGGCGTCATGCTGGATGATGTGCTCGCCGCCGGCTATGCCATCGTCTGTCTGCTGGGGTTCGCGGCATGGCGGTAACCGAGTCCGAACTGGAGCGCATGGCAGCCGAACTGGGCGAGGCCTTGCTGCGCCAGGGCTGGCTGCTGGCGACGGCGGAATCCTGCACCGGCGGCTGGCTGGCGCAGGTGGTGACTTCGGTGGCCGGCAGTTCGGCCTGGTTCGATCGCGGCTTTGTCACCTACAGCAACGCGGCCAAGCAGGACATGTTGGGCGTGCGGGCGGAAACACTGGCACAGTTCGGCGCGGTGAGCGAACAGACTGCAATCGAAATGGTGCGCGGTGCTCTGGACCATAGCGCCGCAAATGTAGCGATAGCCATCACCGGTATCGCCGGGCCGTCAGGCGGCTCACCGGAAAAACCAGTGGGCATGGTCTGTTTTGCCTGGGCGGTTGCTGGTCAGCCCTGCGCCAGCACTACACAGAATTTCAGCGGTAACCGCCACCAGATTCGCGCCGCTTCGGTCGCCTTCGCGCTCAAGCAGTTACAGACCCGCGTGCGATAATTTCAACAACCAATCAGGAGAAAACAAGCATGGATGAAAACCGCAGCAAGGCGCTCGCCGCCGCACTCGCCCAGATCGAAAAGCAGTTCGGCAAGGGCTCGATCATGAAGATGGGCGATGGCAGCGTCATCGACGATATCCAGGTGGTTTCCACCGGCTCGCTGGGGCTCGATATCGCCCTCGGCGTCGGTGGTTTGCCGCGCGGCCGGGTAGTCGAAATCTACGGTCCGGAATCGTCCGGCAAGACCACCATGACACTTTCGGTCATCGCCGAAATGCAGAAGCTGGGCGGCACGGCGGCGTTCATCGACGCGGAACACGCGCTCGACCCGATCTACGCGCAGAAGCTGGGCGTCAATGTCGGCGATCTGCTGATTTCGCAGCCGGATACCGGCGAGCAGGCGCTGGAGATCGCCGACATGCTGGTGCGCTCGGGCGCGGTCGATATTGTCGTGGTGGACTCGGTCGCGGCATTGACACCGAAGGCCGAAATCGAGGGTGAAATGGGCGATTCGCACATGGGTCTGCAAGCGCGCCTGATGAGCCAGGCGCTGCGCAAGCTCACCGCCAACATCAAACGCACCAATACGCTGGTCATCTTCATCAACCAGATCCGGATGAAGATCGGCGTCATGTTCGGCAGCCCGGAAACCACCACCGGCGGCAACGCACTCAAGTTCTACGCCTCCGTGCGCCTGGATATCCGCCGCATCGGCTCGATCAAGCGGGGCGACGAGGTGGTGGGTTCCGAAACCCGGGTCAAGGTGGTCAAGAACAAGGTCGCGCCGCCGTTCAAGGAGGCGCTGTTCGACATCCTCTACGGCGAGGGTGTGTCGCGCGAAGGCGAGATCATCGAACTCGGCGTAAACCACAAGATCGTCGACAAGTCCGGCGCCTGGTACTCGTATCAGGGCGAGAAGATCGGCCAGGGCAAAGACAACTCGCGCGAATACCTGCGCGAACATCCCGAAATCGCGAATGAAATCGAGGCCTTGATTCGGGAGAAACTGGGCGTCAATTCAGCCAACCCCGCCACCAACGCCACCGCCAAACCCGCCGCCCCCGGCGCGCAGGCGTGACACTCAGATTGCGGGCGATGAATATTCTGGCGCGGCGTGAACACAGCCGCGCCGAACTGGCCCGCAAACTGGCGCCGCATGCCGAGGCAGATGCGATCGAGGCGCTTCTCGACCAGTTCGAACAGGAAAACCTGCTGTCGAATACCCGCTACGTTGAAATGCTCGCGCATGCCCGCGCCGGCAAGCACGGCAGCCTGCGCTTGAAAGCCGACCTGCGCGACAAGGGCGTCTCGGAAAGCGAGATGGCTGAAGCACTGGAAAGCGCGCGCGGGCAGGATCTGGCCGCCGCGCGCGCGGTCTGGCAAAGGAAATTCGGCGCTTCGTCCGGCGCGGTCGCCGATAGCGCCGCCGAGCGGGCTCGGCAATTCCGCTTTCTGGCCAGTCGCGGCTTTCCAGGCGAAGTGATCCGGCGCGTCATCGGCGGCATCGAAGACGATGAGTGACTTGCCTCCCCTGCCTGCGGAAATCTTCAAGGCTTACGACATTCGCGGCATCGTCGGCAAATCGCTGACCGTCGCCATCGTCGAACAGATCGGCCAGGCGCTGGGTTCGGAAGCGCGTTTGCGCGAGCAGCGCGAAATCGTCCTCGGCCGCGATGGCCGCCTGTCCGGACCCGAACTGGCGGCGGCGCTGGCGCGCGGCTTGCAACGATCCGGCATCGACGTCATCGACCTGGGCCGGGTCGCCACGCCGATGGCCTACTTCGCCGCGCATCACCTGGGCAATCAGTGTGTGGCGATGCTGACCGGTTCGCACAACCCGCCCGATTACAACGGCATCAAGATGGTTCTGGCGGGAGAAACCCTGTCCGGCGACGCCATCCAGAACCTGCTCAGGCGCATCGAGCGCGGCGATTTCATGCAGGGCGAGGGCGGATATCGCGAATATGACATCGCCACTGATTACCAACGCCGCATCGTCGGCGACATCCACCTGGCACGGCCGCTGAAGGTCATCGTCGATGCCGGCAATGGCGTTGCCGGCGCATACGCCCCCGCGCTGTATCGCGCCCTGGGCTGCGCGGTGGAAGAACTCTATTGCGAAGTCGATGGCCATTTTCCGCATCACCATCCCGACCCCTCGGTGCCGGCCAACCTGACCGACCTGATCGCCCGCCTGCAAAACAGCGACGCCGACATCGGCCTTGCTTTCGACGGTGACGGCGACCGCCTCGGGGTGGTCAGCAAGAATGGCCGCATCATCTTTCCCGATCGACAACTGATGCTGTTCGCCGCCGATGTGCTGTCACGCAACCCAGGCGCGACGGTCATTTTCGACGTCAAATCCAGCCGCAATCTGTTCGACTGGGTCCGCGCGCGCGGCGGCAAGCCCTTGATGTGGAAGAGCGGCCATTCGTTGATGAAAGCGAAAATGCGCGAGACCGGCGCGCTGCTGGCCGGCGAAATGAGCGGCCACCTCTTTTTCCAGGAACGCTGGTACGGCTTCGACGACGGACTCTACGCCGGCGCCCGCCTGCTCGAATATCTATCCCGCCAGGCGGACATCGAGGCCACGCTGCGGGCCTTGCCCGACTCGCTCTGCACGCCCGAACTTCAGATCAGGCTGCGCGAAGGCGAGGCGCCGCAACTGATGGAAAAACTGCGCGCCAATGCCCATTTTGCCGGCGCCAGCGAAGTCATCGCCATCGACGGCCTGCGCGTCGAGTACCCGGATGGCTTCGGCCTGCTGCGCGCCTCCAACACCACGCCGGCGATCGTGTTGCGCTTCGAGGCGGAAAACGCGGCGGCGCTGAAGCGGATACAGAACGTTTTCGGGGCCGAGATACACAAGGTCGCCCCGGCGCTGACGCTGCCGTTCTGACGCGCGCTGGTCAGCGCAGTTGCGCGAAGGCCAGGGCCGCCAGCAGCGCGGCAATGATCGCCAGCCAGCGGTTGCGCGCCTGTTGTTGCGCCAGCATGACCGCGAGGCCGCTTTCCAGTTTCTCCAGGCGATCCGTGCGCAAGGCCTGATGCGCCAGACGGGGCAGTTGCGGCAGCACGGCGCCCCAGTACGGCACTTCTTCCTTGAACGTGCGCAGCCAGCCGCGCCAGCCAATCTGTTCGCTCATCCAGCGTTCCAGGAAGGGCTTCGCAGTGGACCAGAGATCAAGCTCGGGATCGAGCTGGCGGCCGAGGCCCTCGATGTTGAGCAGGGTTTTCTGCAACATGACCAGTTGCGGCTGAATTTCCATGCCGAAGCGGCGCGAGGTCTGAAACAGGCGCAACAAGACCTTGCCGAACGCTATTTCCTTCAACGGCCGATCGAAAACCGGTTCGCAGACGGCGCGGATCGCCGCTTCGAACTCGTCGGCACGGGTTTCCGCCGGCACCCAGCCGGCATCCAGATGCGCGCGGGCGACTTTCTTGTAATCGCGCTGGAAGAAGGCGAGAAAGTTCTGCGCCAGATAGCTTTTGTCGGTTTCGTTGAGCGTGCCCATGATGCCGAAATCAAGCGCAATGTACTTGCCCTGGTCAGTCACCAGCACGTTGCCGGGGTGCATGTCGGCATGAAAGAAGCCGTCGCGAAACACCTGGGTGAAGAAGATTTCGACACCCGCGCGCGCCAGCTTCGGCACATCGACGCCGCGTCGGCGCAGTTCGTCGAGCTGCGAAATCGGCAGGCCATCCATCCAGGTCATTACCATGACCTCGGACGTGCAGTAATCCCATTCCACTTCCGGCACCGCCAGCAGCGGCGAAGTTGCGAAATTGCGGTGCAGTTGCGAGCAGTTGGCGGCTTCACGGATCAGGTCGAGTTCATCATCCAGATGCTTGGCGAATTCGGCCACCACTTCACGCGGCTTCAGGCGGCGGCCGTCCCACCACAGGCGTTCGATCAGGCCGGCGATGGCGAAGAGGATCTGGATGTCGTGGCCGATCACCTTCTGGATATTCGGCCGCAGGACTTTCACCGCCACGGCTTCGCCGCTCTTCAACGTCGCCCGATGTACCTGGGCGATCGAGGCGGAGGCGATCGGCGTGTCGTCGAATTCGGCGAAGACCTCGGCGGCGTCGCGACCATAGGCGCGCTTGATCGCCGCCAGCGCCTGTTCGCTCGGAAACGGCGGCACGCGGTCCTGCAACCTGGCCAGCTCGTCGGCGAGATCGGGCGGAATCATGTCGCGCCGGGTGGACAGCACCTGGCCGAACTTGACGAAGATCGGTCCCAGCGACTCAAGCGCCAGACGCAGGCGCTCGCCACGCGGCTGCTGCATCGGCCAGATCAACCCGCGCCAGAAAAACAGCGCCTGTACGGTAAAGCGGACCAGCTTGACACGCTCGTGACCAAGGAAAAACTCGTCCAGGCCGTAACGTGCGGCGGTGAAGAAAATTCGGAGCAGGCGGAAGAAGTACATCAGGCTTGCTGCTTTGATTCGAGCAACATGAGCCGCGCCCGCAAGCGGTCGACGTCCTCGCGCAGCGTGTCCACGTCAGCAATAAAGGCGCGCGCGGCATTCGGCTCGACCAGCAGCGCCTGCTCGTAAACAACGTATTCGGCCAGATTGCGGCCACTGTCGTCATGCGCCTGCTGGCGCCAGGCCATGATGCCGCGCAAAAACCGATCGACGCGGCTGGCGGCGATATCGCCAAGATACGGCCGTAGCGCCAGCACCCAGTCAAAATCGGCAAGCGCGCCGGAAATGTCCGCTGCAAATACGCCATCGCCCTCGATGCGGAACAGGTCGGCGAGTTTGCCGTCGACAAGCAGCAGAGGCAGCGCGCCTGGCAGCGGGGTCAGGATCAGGTTTGGGGCGACCGAGTCCGCTTCGATCCGGGCAAGAAAGCGGCCGCTTTCATCCAGAACCAGGTTGAGCGGAAATACCGGCAGAGCAATGCGCAAAGCCTTGCCCGCGTGGCGCATCAACCGACTCAGTGCGGCGGGTTGGGCATCGAGCAGGGCATTCAGGGCGGCAGCGAGGGAGGATTCGGGGAAGGCGGCAGGCATGGGCCGATTTTATCTCGGATAATCCGCGCAAAAGAACGAACACTCAGGAACCGCCATGCTTATTTCCGGAATCCCGACCCGCACGATCTGGCGCAGCGATGCCGGCCGTGGCGAGGCGGTTGAAATCATCGACCAGACTTTTCTGCCGCACGAATTCGCACGCCGCCGCTTGACCACGCTGGCCGACGCGGCCGAGGCGATCGCCGTGATGCGCGTGCGCGGCGCGCCATTGATCGGCGCGACGGCGGCTTACGGCATGGCGCTGGCGGCGTTGCGCGATAGCGGGGATGCGGCGCTGAACGCTGCCGGCGAGCTGCTCATCGCCACCCGCCCGACGGCGGTCAACCTGCGCTGGGCGGTGCGGCGCGTACTGGCTCGCCTGCTGCCGTTGCCGCCGGGCGAGCGCCTCGCCGCCGCCTGGGCGGAAGCCGCCGCGATCTGCGAGGAAGACGTGGCGCAGAACCAGGCCATCGGCCGGCATGGCTTGACCCTGTTGCGCGCGCTGGCGGCAAGGAAAGCGGGGCCGCTCAACATCCTGACGCATTGCAACGCCGGCTGGCTGGCGACAGTCGATTGGGGTACCGCGCTGGCGCCGATTTACGCGGCTACCGAGGCCGGGCTGGATATCCATGTCTGGGTCGATGAAACGCGGCCGCGCAACCAGGGCGCCAGCCTGACCGCGTGGGAACTCAAGCAGGCCGGCATCGCGCATCACGTCATCGCCGACAACGCCGGCGGCCATCTGATGCGCCAGGGCCAGGTCGATGTCTGCATCGTCGGCACCGACCGCACCGCCGCCAATGGCGATGTCGCCAACAAGATCGGCACCTATCTGAAGGCGCTGGCGGCGTTCGACAACGGCGTGCCGTTCTATGTCGCCGCGCCCGGGCCGAGTATCGACTTCAGCCTCGCCGGCGGCGAAGACATTCCCATCGAGGAACGCGACCCGAATGAAGTCGCCTGCATCCAGGGCCGCGCAGCCGATGGCCGCGTGGTATCGGTGCGGCTGACCCCGGATGGCAGTCCGGCGGCGAATCCGGCTTTCGATGTCACCCCGGCGCGTCTGGTGACCGGCCTGATCAGCGAGCGCGGCGTCTGCGCCGCCAGCCGCGCGGCGCTGGCGGCGATGTTCCCGGATCGGAGCCAGGCATGAACACCCTGTGTGCGCCCAACTTGCGCGCCGCGCTGGCCGGGGTCGCGCGCGAAAGCGTGCATTGCGGCCTCAATCAGGGCGCTTCCGGCAATGTCAGCGTGCGTTCGCGCGCGGGCTTGCTGATCACGCCGTCGGCCCAGGCCATGGCGGCACTGACCGCGGACGACATGGTCGAGATGGATTTGGCCGGCGCGGTGATGGGCGAAGGCCGCCCGTCGAGCGAATGGCGCTTTCATCGCGACATCTACGCCGCTTTTCCGGCCGCTGCGGCCGTGGTGCATGCGCATTCGCCGTTCGCGGTGGCGCTGGCCTGCCTGCGGCGCGACATTCCACCGTTCCATTACATGGTCGCGCTGGCTGGTGGCATGGATATCCGCTGCGCCGCTTATGCCACCTTCGGCACCCAGGCGCTGTCGGACGCGGTGCTCGCGGCATTGCGCGATCGCCGCGCCTGCCTGATGGCGAATCACGGTCTGCTGGCCTGGGGCCATGACCTGCCCGACGCGCTGGCCCTGGCGAATGAAGTCGAGGCCCTGTGCGGCCAGTATCTGCGCGCTTGCCAGGTTGGCGAGCCAGTATTGCTGAGCACCGCCGAGATGGCGGAAGTGCTGGAGAAATTCCGGGATTACCGGAGCCCGCGTTGATGCGCTGGCTGTTCTGGCTGGTATTGCTGCCGCTGTTGTTGCTGGCCGGGCTGTTTGTCGCCGCCACCGACGCGCGGCCGCATGTCAGCCGATCCGTGCAGGTCGGCATGGCCGACCTCGATCGCGGCAAGGCCATCGTCGATGCGCTCGGCTTGCGGCGCATGCGCGAGGGTGAAGTGCGGCAACTTGTGTTGTCCGAGGCCGACCTCGATCAGGGTGTCAATTATCTGGCGCATCGTTTCGCGCGCGGCAGCGCCAGCGCGCGGATTGCCTTATCCGGCCTGATCGTGCGCGCGAGCCTGCCTTTGCCGCTGCCGGGCATGCGCCGCTACTTGAACCTCGAACTGGCGCTGGCGGCGGACGGCGAGATGCTGCGGCCGGCGCGCCTGCGCTTCGGGGCACTGCCTTTGCCGGTCGGGCTGGTAGAGGAACTTGCGCTCCGGGGGCTGCCGCGCTCTCGCTATGCCGCCGAGTTGGCCGCCGCCCGCGCGATGCTGGATAGCGCGCGCATTTCCGGACAAACCCTGGCGCTGCGTTTCACCTGGCGGAACGCCGCGCTGGACCGGGTGATCGGCAGCGTCGTGGCGCGGGGCGTCGATGAAGCCGCATTGGCGGCGTATCGGCAGCATTTGAGCCAGGTCGGCGGGCGCGATTTTGCCGTACTGCTGGGCGCCGCGTTTACCCTGGCGCAAACCCGATCCGATCAGCGTGACCCGGTCATCGAGAACCGCGCCGCGTTGACCAGCCTGGCGGAAATGGTTCTCGGCCAGCGCCTGCTGTCGCGCCGTGGCGGCGAGAAGATTGGCCGGCGCGCCGGCATCAGACTCGCCGGCAGGGGTGATTTTGCTCAGCATTTTGCGCTGTCCGCCTTTCTTGCCGCCACCGGCGGCGAGGGACTGTCGGATCTGGCCGGTCTGTACAAGGAATTGAAGGATGCCGAGAGCGGCAGCGGCTTCTCGTTCAACGATCTGGCGGCGGATCGCGCCGGTTCGCGTCTGGGCGAGGCCGGCACCCGTTCACGCGCGTCGGCCTTGAAATTGCAAAAGCGCCTGGCGGGTGTGCGCGATGCCGGACTGTTCTTCCCGGAAGTGCGCGATCTGCCCGAGTACATGCGGCAGGCGGAGTTTCAGCGCCGCTTCGGCGGCGTCGGCCAGCCGGCTTATCAGCGCATGATCGAGCGGATCGAGGCGCGCATTGCCGGGTTGGCGATCTACAAGGATTAACCGGTGGCGGCGAAGGCGGCGCCCTTGAGGCCGATATCCGGGTCGAGGATGACTGCAACCGGCACGCGCGCCATCCATTCCCGGTAGCGCCCCTTGGCGTTGAAGCCGGCCATGAACGCGCCGCCTTGCAGCACCGGCAGCAGTTTCGGGGCGATGCCGCCGGCCAGGAAAATCCCGCCGCCAGCCTGGGTTGCCAGAGCCCAGTCGCCGGCGGTCTGGCCGAAGATGGTGCTGAACAGGTGCAGACAATGCGCCGCTACCGGGTCGCTCTGGTCGAGGCCGGCTTGACTGATCGCTGCCGCCGGCTGCGTCTGGTCAAGCAACGGGCTTCCGGCCTGACCGATATCCGCCAGACAGAAGCGGAACAGATCGACCAGTCCGGGTCCGGACAGGATGCGTTCGACCGACACCCGGCCGTGCAGGGTGCGCAAGAAGGCGAGGAGGCGATCCTGCTCGCTGTCGCAGGGCGCAAAGCCGACGTGGCCGCCTTCAGAAGCCTGCGGCTGATAGTGATCGTTTCGCCAGTTGCACAGACTGACGCCAAGGCCGGTACCCGCGCCGAGCGCGACCCGCGCACCGTCAACGACTGGCTGGCCGGCCTGCAATGTCGCCAGCACATCCGTTTCGAGCGTGTTCAGCCCCCATCCGACAGCGGAAAAGTCGTTGATCAAGCGGCATTGGGCAAAGCCGAAGCGCTGACTCAAGGTCGTGCTGTCGATACGCCAGTCAAGGTTGGTGAATTGCACCGTGCGGCCATCGGTCGGTCCGGCGACGGCGAGGCAGCATGCCGTCTCAGCCGGGTCGCGGCTGCCGCTCTCGTCGAAAAAGCGGGCCAGAATGGCATCCAGATCGGCATGTTCGCTGTTCAGGTAGCGCGTCACCTGTGACAAGTGAATCCGACCGGCATGCAACTCGGCATGCGCCAGTCGCGTATGGGTGCCACCGAGATCGCCGACCAGAATAGGCATGGGCTTATGACCAGAGCCGGCGCTGGACTTGCAGAAACCGTCGGCGCAGCCAGTGATCGAGACTGAGCCTGCCGGGACCGGACAAAATCAGCGGCAGCAGCATGACGAGATAGATCAAGGGCAGCTTCCAGCCGCCTTCACTGATCGTGTAACCATGTCCGGCATGAACCGCAGCGATGGCAACCAGGGTCAGTATGGTCAAGGAAAGCGCGAAGAAGCGCGTGCCCAGTCCCAATACCAGCGCCAGCGGGCCAATGATTTCAAACACTGTCGCGAGTTGCCAGCTGACCTCAGGCGGAATCATGTTGAATGGCCAGGGAAACTGATCCTGAATTTCGATGAACCAGTTTTCGCCATGCCATTTTTCGATGCCGGCATCCCAGAACTCCTTCGCCAGAATCAGTCGCAGCGCCAGCGGTGCAAGCCAGTGCGAGACGGTATCAAGCTGTTCAAGCAGGGTTCTGATTCTATCGATGAGCGTGTTCATCCATGATCCTCATTGCTGGTGAACCACAATGTCGTTGCGGCCATTCTGCTTGGCCTGGTAGCAAGCCGCGTCTGCCGCCGCAAGACATTCGTCCAGGCTGCCCCAATGCGGCGGTACATGGACCAGTCCGATGCTGGCGCCAACCTGGTATGTCTTGCCATCCCAGACAAAGTTGAAGCCGGAGATGCTGTCGCGCAGCGCATGCGCGATCCGCTCCGCGATTTCCGGCGGGCAGGCGCCAAGCATGACGCCAAACTCGTCGCCACCCAGGCGCGCAAGCAGATCGACTTCACGAATCCGGGTTTGCATGATCTGGCCGATTTGCCGCAGTAGCTGGTCGCCAGCGGCATGGCCTGCGCTGTCGTTGACCAGTTTGAAGCGATCAAGGTCAATGAACAGGATGGAGGTTGGAAACTCGGCGGCGCGCTTGCTGCCCAGCGTGCGGGTCACTCTTTCCTCGAATGCACGCCGATTGATCAGTCCGGTGAGGCTGTCATGGTTGGCCTGCCAGAGCAGCTTGCGCTGCATTTCGCGCGCTTCGGTCACGTCCCGCAGGACCAGCACTGCGCCGATGATGTCCGCTTCAGGCGTGTGGATGGGCGAACAAACACCTTCAACTTCGTATTCCATGCCTTGCGCGGAAATCAGACCGGTGCCGTGCGGAAGCGCGCAGGGCTCGCCGCGCAAGGCTTCCTGGCTGATATCGGAAGTAATGGTCTGTCTCCCCTCCTTCCTGAACAGGCGAAGGACTTCTTCAATCGGCCTGGCCATTGCTTCGCGCGAGGACAAACCGACCAGGCTTTCCGCGACCGGGTTGAGGTATCGGGTCAGCAGTTGTGCGTCTATGCGGACCACTGCGTCGCCGATGGCTTGCAGAGTAATCTGGGCGCGCTCCTTCTCCTCGAACAGGTCTTTTTCCAGGCGACGGCTGAGACGCACGACGAATACGGCGATGATGGCGCCAACAATCAATGCGGCGGCGGAAAGCGTGATTGCAAGTGTCTGCGCCCGGTCGCGCGCAGCATAAGCCTGCAGCAGCGCTTGCTGGTTTTTCAGGCGTTGCAGTTCGAGCAGCCTTACCCAGCCCTGCATCATGCGCATCTGTCGAGTCGCCAGATCCTGCTTGATGAACGTGCGCGCTTCCGGCAATTGATCGTTCTGGAGCAGTTCGATCGCGCGATTGGCATATTCCTCCACTTCCTTCACCCCGCCGCGCATGTCTTCCCACAGCGCGCGCTCGGCGGCATCCAGCGGTAACGTCAGGAAACGATCACGCACCTGGATGAATTCCCGCGCCATATTTGAAAAATGCATGATTTCCTCGTCGCGGGCAAAGGCGTCATCCAGACTGCTGGCCAGCACCAGGGACTGGAAGCGCGCTTCATGCAAGCCGCGCATCGTGGCGGCATATTCCGACTTCTGATTTCGCTCCGAGACTATGGCGGTGAGCTGATTGCTGAGCAGCCGGATATGTGTCACGCCTATGGCGGTCACCGCGAGCAGTAACAGCAGCATGACGCTGAATCCGGCGATGACGGGCAGCAGGGCGGATGAGGGTTTTTTCATGCGCGGGGCGTTACTGGTCGAGTATTTCGAGTTCCAGCAGCGCATCGTTCAGACCGGTCAGATCATCGGTCAGAATTTGCACGATGCGTGATTCGGCGGCGTATTCGCCAGCCTGGCCATGCAGATTCGGCAGAATGCTGGCAGCGCTGCCGGCAGTGGTCTGAAACAAAGGTTCAAGCACCAGAGACGGCGGCGAGTCGAGCACTTCCAGCACCACGCAAAGTTCACCCCGATGCCGCACGCGCAATCCGATCAGACCTGCCAAATGCGGCAGGGTGATGGTGTCGTCGGCGTTCAAGGGGGCACTCAAGTTGCGACGCCTTGCAGCCAGCGGGTATAGAGCACTTCGGCGGCCTGATGCAGCGGCGCCAGTTTCGTCAATGCTTCGTCGTGTATCTGCTTCGCGCTTTGCACTGCCGGGCTGGCGCTGGCAGCGTTGATTTCATCACCACCGATTGCGCACCACTGTTCGATCATGGCTTGGGTCATTTCGACATGGCATTGCATGCCCAGGTGCTTACCCAAACCTTCACCAAGAACATAAGCCTGATTGACGCAATGCGCGTTCGTCAGAATGCGTGTGGCGCCCGCTGGCAAGCTGAAGGTTTCGCCATGCCAATGAAAGGCCTGGAAGGACTTGATATCGCCGAACCAGTGGCGTGCTTGCGGCGTGTCCAGCACGCCGACTTCTCCCCAGCCGATTTCCTTGACCGGGTTCGGCCCGACGCTGCCGCCCATGGCTTTGGCGATGAGCTGGCCGCCAAGACAATGACCAAGCACCGGAATATCCGAGGCCACTGCTTGCCGGATCAATTTCAGGACCGGCTCGATCCAGGGCAGATCGTCATTCACACTCATCGGCCCACCCATGAACACCAGTCCGGCAAAGCCCTCAGGATCACACGGCAAGGCTTCGCCGGCATCGACCGCGATCAGTTCCCAGGGTCGCGCGCGGCGATCAAGAAAGCTGGCAAAATGCCCCGGACCTTCGCTGAAAGCGTGACGAAATATGGCAATCGGCTTCATAAGTGTGTTCTCGCAAGCGATAGCGGCGTTCGCGGCATTATGCCTGCTTGCGTTCAGCCCTTGCAGCCATGCAGCAACTCAGGTGTCGGTCAATGGCGTTTTCGGCGAGAAAGCCTTGATAGCGATTGGATCAAACCCGCCAAAGGTCATGGCAGTTGGCGAAACAGTGCAAGGCATTCGTTTGCTTGCGGTGCAAGACCAGCAGGTGGTGATCGAGGAAGGCGGCAAGCAGCGCACGCTTCGGATTGGCTTGGGCTTCACGCCGGGCATCGCTTCCGAGTCAGCGGCTGTCGCCGTGATTACCGCAGATGGACGTGGCCAGTTTTTTGTGGTCGGCGATATCAACGGACACTCGTTGCGTTTTCTGGTGGACACCGGCGCCAGCGTTGTGGCGCTGCCGCGCAGCATCGCGGAAAGAACCGGCGTGGCCTTGAACAACGCCAGGAATGTTTCCGTGACCACCGCCAATGGCCGAGCCCGTGCCGGCAGAGTGCTGCTTAACTCACTTCGTATCGGTGGAATCAACGCAAATCTGGTCGAAGCCATCATCATGGAAGATGCCCAACTGGCGATGCCATTGCTGGGGATGAGTTTCCTCAAACGGACCAACATGAAAAACGAAGGCGACCGCCTGACGCTGATCCAGCGGTATTGAGCAGGCACCCCGCGCAGCGGGGAAGCGACCCCGGAGGCGGGATAAAACTTCGAGTTTCAGGCGCTGACAGTAGCTTTCTTGTCGCGCTCGATCAGGGCGTAGGCGCTGTGATTGTGGATGGACTCGAAGTTTTCCGCTTCCACCACATAGGCATCAATGCGCTGATCCTTGTTCAATGCAGCGGCAACATCCCGCACCAGGTCTTCGACAAACTTCGGGTTCTCGTAAGCCTTTTCGGTGACGAACTTCTCGTCCGGACGCTTGAGCAGGCCATAGAGCTGGCTGGAGGCATTTTCCTCTGCGATCTGAATGATGTCCTCGATCCAGACAAAGGTGTTGGTACGCGCCGTGATGGTGACGTGAGAACGCTGGTTGTGGGCGCCGTACTGCGAAATCTGCTTCGAGCAGGGACACAGGCTGGTACAGGGAACCAGGACTTTCATGGTCTGGATGTATTCACCCTTGCGGATTTCTCCGATGAAGGTGACATCGTAGTCCATCAGACTCTGCACCCCGGATACCGGCGCCTTCTTGTTGACGAAGTACGGAAAGTTCATTTCGACGTGGCCGGATTCGGCTTCCAGCTTGACCACCATCTGGCGCAAGGTCTGTTCGAACGACTCGACGGAAAACTCGCGTTCGTTACCGTTCAGTATCTCGATGAAGCGGGACATGTGCGTCCCCTTGAAATGATGCGGCAGATACACATACATGCCGAAATTGGCGATGGTGTGCTGCGCGCCGCCGGTCTTGTCGAGCACCTTGACCGGATGCCGAATGGCTTTGATGCCGACCTTGTCGATGGCGATATTGCGCGAGTCGGCATAATTCTGGACATCGGCGATCGGTTGATCTTTCGGGCAAGGGGCGAGGGTGTCACAGACTGTTTCGCAAGTGCTCATGGCGAATTTCCTGATAGCGGGAGTGACGGCAGTATAAGCCGCCGCTAATGCTTGAGTAAATTACTCGGGTAAGAATTTTTTCAGGCTGGCCAGGATGCCATCGGCGTCGAGACCGCAGCGCGCCAGCAAAACAGCCGGATCGCCATGTTCGACAAAGCGGTCGGGCAGCCCGAGATGCAGCATCGGCTTGTTGATCCCGAGCTCATCCAGAACCTCGGCGACCGCCGAGCCGGCGCCGCCCATGACGACGTTTTCTTCCACGGTGACGACATGGTCATGGCTGTTCGCCAGTTGTTGAATCAGGTCGCGGTCGATGGGTTTGACGAAGCGCATGTCGGCCAGCGTCGCATCCAGCGATTCAGCCGCCTTGAGCGCAGCGGCAACCACGCTGCCGAAGGCCAGAATTGCCACACGCTTGCCTTGTCTGAGCAGCCGGCCCTTGCCGATCGGCAACGTGGTCAGCGCCGCGTCGATCTCGGCGCCCGGGCCGGTGCCGCGCGGGTAGCGCACTGCTGAGGGACCGTCGAAATGGAAGGCGGTGGTGAGCAGTTGCCGGCATTCGTTTTCGTCCGACGGCGTCGCGATCAGCATGTTGGGTATGCAGCGCAGAAAGGAGATATCGAACGCACCCGCGTGTGTCGGGCCATCCGCGCCGACCAGGCCGGCACGGTCGATGGCCATCATCACAGGCAGATTCTGCAGCGCTACATCGTGGATCAACTGGTCGTAGGCGCGTTGCAGAAAAGTGGAGTAGATCGCGACCACCGGCTTGCGCCCCTCGCAGGCCAGGCCGGCGGCGAAGGTGAGTGCGTGCTGCTCGGCGATGCCGACATCGAAATAGCGCTGCGGGAAGCGTTCGGCGAAGGCGTTCAGGCCGGAGCCCTCGCACATCGCCGGCGTGATGCCGACCAGGCGCTCGTCTGCCGCCGCCATGTCGTTCAGCCAGTTGCCGAAGATTTGCGTGTAGGTCGGCTTGCTCGCGGCCTTGGTTTCCAGGCCGACCTCGATCTTGAACTTGCCAACGCCGTGATACAGGCAGGGATCGGCCTCGGCCAGCTCGTAGCCCTTGCCTTTCCTGGTGACGATATGCAGGAACTGCGGACCCTTGAGCTGGCGAATATTGATCAGCGTGGGGATCAGCGCGTCCAGGTCATGCCCGTCGATCGGTCCGAGGTAGTTGAAGCCGAATTCCTCGAACAGGGTGCCCGGCGTGACCATGCCCTTGATGTGCTCTTCGGCGCGTTTGGCCAGTTCATGGATCGGCGGCAGCGTCGACAACAGGCGTTCGCCACGGCTGCGCAGGTTGTTGTAGAAGCGGCCGGAGAGGAGTTTGGTCAGATAGCTGTTGAGGGCGCCGACATTGGCGGAGATCGACATGTCGTTGTCGTTCAGGATGACCAGCAGATTGGCATCCATCGCGCCGGCGTTGTTGAGCGCCTCGAACGCCATGCCCGCGGTCATCGCGCCATCGCCGATCACCGCCACCACGCGGCGTTCCTCGCCCTTCAGTTTGGCGGCGACGGCCATGCCGAGCGCGGCCGAGATCGAGGTACTGGAGTGGCCGGCGACGAAGGCGTCGTACTCGCTTTCCTCCCGCTTGGTGAAGCCGGACAGACCGTCGGTCTGGCGCAGCGTATGCATGCGCTCGCGGCGGCCGGTCAGTATCTTGTGGGCATAGGTCTGGTGGCCGACATCCCAGACGATGCGGTCTTCCGGCGTATCGAACACGCTGTGCAGCGCGACGGTCAGTTCGACGACGCCGAGGTTCGACGCCAGGTGGCCGCCTGTGCGTGAAACGCTGTCGATGATGAAGGCACGCAATTCGGTGCTGAGCGCTTTCAGCTCGCCCCGATCCAGATGTTTCAGGTCGGCGGGGGATTGGATGGATTCCAGCAGGGACATTGGGCGCGATCGGGAGTGATGTTCGGTAGAGGCCGTCTGGCTTGCAGCTCAATAACGGCGTTCGATGATGAAGCGGGCGATATCGGCAAGACGTGAGCCGGCCGCGCCAAACAGCGCAATTGCCGCCAGCGCGTCGGCAATCAGTTCGCCGGCGTAGGCGCGTGCTTCCTTCGCGTTCATCAAGGTGAGGTAGGTGGCCTTGCCCTGCGCGGCATCCTTGCCGGCGGTCTTGCCCAGCGTGGCGGTATCGGTTTCCGCGTCCAGCACATCATCCATGACCTGAAACGCCAGACCGACGCAATGCGCGTAGCGTTCCAGACCGGCGCGCGCGGCGGCGCTCGGCGCGCCGCCGCTCATGGCACCGAGCAGCACGGCGGCCTCGATCAGCGCGCCGGTCTTGTGGATGTGCATGAATTCCAGTTCCGCAAGTTCGAGCGACTGGCCGGTGGCGGCCAGATCGACCGCCTGGCCGCCGGCCATGCCGCGCGAGCCGGAAGCCCTGGCGAGTAGCGCCAGCATGGCGACCTGGGTCGAGGCGTCAACGCAGGCTTCGGCGCCGGCGAGGGTTTCGAACGCGAGGCTTTGCAGGGCATCGCCCACCAGCAGCGCGGTCGCTTCATCGAACTGGACATGGCAGGTCGGTTTTCCGCGCCGCAGGTCGTCGTCATCCATGCACGGCATATCGTCATGCGTCAGCGAATAGACATGAATCAGCTCGACCGCGCAGGCGGCATGTTCGACCCGGGCTGGATCGGCGCCGACCGCCTCGCCGGCCGCGAAAGCCAGCATCGGACGAATCCGTTTGCCGCCGCCCAGCGTGGCATAGCGCATGGCGGCATGGAGCTTTTCCGGCGCGATCACGGGCTCCGGCAAGACCCGGGCCAGGGCGGTCTCCATACGCGCCTGAACTGCGCGCGACCAGGCCGCGAAATCAGGCTTTGCCATTGAGGACGCTGCCATCTCGCCCACGCGGGATGTAATCCTTGAGGACGCCGTTCTCCAGAACCTTGATCTGCATCTCGGCATCTTCCAGCTTTTTCTGGCAGAAGCCGGACAGCTCCATGCCGCGTTTGTATGCCGCCAGCGAGTCCTCAAGACTGAGGTCGCCGTTCTCCATGTCATATACCAGCGCTTCCAGTTCCTTCAGTGCGGACTCGAAATCCTTCGGTGCGCGCGCAACGCTTGCTGTGTCAGGCTCATTCTCGATTTTCGACATGATGGTGGTCTGAGGAATTTTGCTGGACTGGGCTGACAATTAGCGTCATCAAGGGGGCTAGGATATGGGGCCGGATCAAAGTCTTGCACCTGCTCGGGTCGGCGGATTTTAATTGCCAGACAGATAAAGCCCAAGCATTCCTTTGCTTTGCCGCCAAGAGAGCCACGATGCAGTCTGAAATCAAATTCCATTCCGCTGGGCGGAAAGGTTCAATGCGAGAAATCGGCATGCTCGCTTTTCTGGCGGCGCTGCTCTTTGTGACGATGGCAACGTACACATCATCCGTCAAACCCAGCATCCCCGAATTGCAACTGACCTTCAGTCATGCCGCCTATCAACACATTACGGGGATGTGGTCAGTCGCTGAAATGGACAGATTCAGAATGCACTTTCTGATCGATTTTCCCTTTTTGCTGAGCTACGGCGCGCTGGGCTATCGGATGGCCGGCAGTCCGACAATTTTCCGTGCGCTGTCCGTGGCAAACAGGGCTCGGCTTGCACTTGCCTTGCCGGTTGCCGCGATGGCGGATTGTGTGGAGAACGTATTCCACCTGCTTTTTATTTCTGCGGACGAACCGCTGCCCGAATTCGCATATTTCATGGCAGGCATGACGGCTTCGCTCAAATGGTTGCTGATCACGGCCTTCGTTGCCGCTTTCATCGCAGCACTCTTGCGCAATCGGAGGGTAACCGGGCCGACGAATAGCCCTTGAAACGTCAGCGCCGTTCGATCCACCACAATGTGGCGAATGCCGAAAGTCCGAAAACCAGGATAGGGATCACCGCCGGGGCGGCCGCCGGCCAGTCCTGCAACAGCGCGACCTGGCCCGCGATTCGGCTGCTCAGATGGAAGCCAAGACCGATCAGGATGCCGGCCAGCAGACGGCCGCCAGTGCCGCCGTGGCGTGGCGGATGAAAGGCGAAGACCAGCGCCAGCACCAACATCACCGGCGCCGACATCGGGTAGGCCAGCTTGCCCCAGAAGGCGATCCGATAGCGCCTCGAATCCTGCATGTTCTCATCCAGATGCTGGACATAGGCATGCAGCGCTGAAATCGCCATGCGTTCCGGCACTACCATCAGTACGGCCAGCAAATCCGGCGTCACCGCCGAACTCCAGGGTTGATCGGCCTGTCGCTCGCTGCGGGTGGCGCTGTTCTCGACAATCGTCTGGGTCACCTTGTGCAGCATCCACCTGCCATCCTCCCAATGCGCGCTTTCGGCCCGTCGCATCAACTTGAGATTGAAGTCGGCATCGAACTCATACAGACGCACATCGACCAGGCTGGCGTCCGGATGCAGTTCGCGAATGTTGATGAAGGTGCGGCCATCCTTCGCCCACAGCCCGGTCGGGAATTCCTGCGCAACGATGCCGCTGGTGGCGCGAACCTTCAATTGCTGGGCAGCACGCTCGGCATAGGGCGTTACATATTCGCCGAACAGCAGTGCGGTGCCGCCGATCGTGCAGCCCAGCAGCAACATCCAGGCAACCAGGCGAGTGGTCGCCAGGCCTCCGCTGCGCATGACGCTGAACTCGGATGCGAGCGACAGCCGACTCCATGCGAACAGGCCGCCGATCAGAACCCCCAGGGGCATCAGCTCGTACAAGCGCGCCGGCACATTCATCGCCACGAACAAACTGGCGACCAGAGGCGTATAGGTTGCGCTGTGAGCGTCGGAAAGCTCGGCGACGAAATCGAAGAAAGTGAACAGCCCGGTCAGCGCCAGCAATGCCAGCAGCGATGCGGCCAGCACCTCGCGGGCGATGTAGCGAAACAGGACACTCATGACGTCCAGGGCCCGCGAAACCGGCGCCAGTACATGGCCAGCAAGACCAGAAACATGCTGCCATGCACCACCAGCAGACTCTCGAACGCCCCCATCTTGTCGCGCTCCACCCAACCTTGCGACAACCCGACAAAGTTGTTGTAAGCCGCGTAGATCAGCACCGTGAACACCACATTCAAGGAACGCCCGGCGCGCGGGTTGGCGTAACTCAACGGCACCGCCAGCAGGCACAACAGCAAGGCGGAAACCGGATAGCCCAGGCGCCAAACCCACTCGCCCATGTTCGGCGGTGTCGGGTTGCGCAGCAGGTCAACACTATTCATGGCGCGCGAACTGATGCCGCGCTGGGCTACCGCCTGTTGCGGAATGCGAACCGAATAACGCTTGAACAGGGCAAGTTGCAAATCGGCGGCGCCGGGTACACCGGCGTAGCGCTTGCCCTGCTCCAGAACAAGAAACGTATCGCCATTGTCCATCTGGGTGATTTCGCCTTGGCGCGCCACGGTGACGCCCATGCGGCCGCGCTCGAACGATTGCACGAAGACGTTTTCGACATGGCGATCGTCCGACGAAATCTTCTCGACGAACACGACGCGCTTGCCCTGCCGATCTTCGGTAAAAACACCGGGCGCCAATGAGGTGATCTGATCCTTGGCGGCCAGGATCAATTCGAATTCGGCCTGCTTGCGGACACCCCAGGCGATCCCCTCCAGGCTGACGAAAGCGATGATCAGCACAACCGGCAGCACGAACACGATCACGGGCCAGGCCCACCCCCAGGGTCCGACGCCGCCGTTCATCCAGATCACCGCTTCGCTGTCGCGCCACAGACGCGCCAGGCTCATGAATACGCCGACAAACAGGGCCAGGGACAACAGCACGGGCAGCGAGCGCAACAAGCCGAATCCGAGCATCGGCATCACCGCCTCCACTTCGAGATCGCCTATCGCCGCCTTGCCCAGCGTGCGCACCAGCAATACCACGCTGAAAATAGCGGCCAGCGCGGCGAATCCGACGCCAGCGCCGGCCGCCATCTCACGGGTCAGCGCGCGTTCGAATCGGCGCATTTTTTGACTACGGGCGCGTTAATGAATAACTTGGGCATACGTTCGCTAATGCGTACTCGTTCGATCCATCGTATTCAGGAGATTTGCATGGAAATCAGCATCAAAAGCGGCAGCCCGGAAAAACAACGTGGCGCCTGTGTGGTTGTCGGCGTATTCGAGCATCGCAAACCAAGCCCGGCAGCGGAACTGATCGACCAGGCCGCCAACGGCTATCTGGCCGACATTCTCCGGCGTGGCGACATGGACGGCAAGCAAGGCAGCAGCCTGTTGCTGCACAACGTGCCCGGCATTGCGTCGGAACGCGTGCTGCTGGTCGGCCTTGGCAAGGAACGCGAGTTTCGCGACAAACCCTATCTGGACGCAGTGCGCGCCGCAGTGAAGGCCTTGTCCGACATCGGGGTCGCCGATGCCACACTCTATCTGGCTGAAATTCCGGTGAAAAAGCGCGATCTGGCCTGGAATTTCGAACAGGCCGCGCTGATCACGCATGAAGTGCTGTATCGCTTCGATCAGATGAAGAGCAAGCCGGCGGAACACAGGAAACCGCTGCGCAAGCTGGTGCTGGCCGTGCAACGACGCGGCGATCTCGCGCCGGCGGAAGCAGGCGTCGCTCGCGGCAAAGCGATTGCCGGCGGAGTCAACCTCGCCAAGGATCTGGGCAACCTGCCAGGCAATGTCTGTACGCCGACCTACCTGGCCGACCAGGCCAGGGCGCTGGCCAAGGAATTCGGCCTGGGTATCGAAGTCATGGAGAAGGCCGAAATCGAAAAACTCGGCATGGGATCGTTCCTCTCGGTCGCCAAGGGCAGCGACGAGCCGCCGCGCTTCATCGTGCTGACGCACAAGGGAGGCGAAAAGAAACAGAAGCCGGTGGTGCTGGTCGGCAAGGGCATCACCTTCGACTCCGGCGGCATCTCGCTGAAACCCGGCGCCGAAATGGACGAAATGAAGTACGACATGTGCGGCGCCGCATCGGTACTCGGCGCACTGCGCGCAGCGGCCGAACTGAAACTGCCGCTCAACGTGACCGGACTCATCGCCACCTGCGAAAACATGCCCAGCGGACGCGCCAGCAAGCCCGGCGATGTGGTCACCTCGATGTCCGGCCAGACCATCGAGATCCTCAATACCGATGCCGAAGGCCGCCTGATCCTGTGCGATGCGCTGACCTACGCCGAAAAACTGGATCCGGCCTGCGTGGTCGATATCGCCACACTGACCGGCGCCTGCGTCATCGCACTGGGCCATGTCGCCACCGGGCTGCTGGCCAATGACGACGGACTCGCGCGCGAGTTGCTTAATGCCGGCGAAGCCGCCTCCGACCGCTGCTGGCAATTACCGCTGTGGGACGAGTATCAGGATCTGCTGAAGAGCAACTTCGCCGACATGGCCAATATCGGCGGCCGTGCCGGCGGCACGATCACCGCAGCCTGTTTCCTGTCGCGCTACACGGAAAAGTACGACTGGGCGCATCTGGACATCGCCGGCACGGCCTGGAAATCCGGCAAGGAAAAGGGCGGCACCGGCCGGCCGGTGGGACTGCTGGTGCATTTCCTGGCGAAACGGGCGGCGGAAATCGGCAAGTAGCGACTTGCTACTCGCTGCTCGCCGGCTCCAGCACGGTATCGCGCGCCTCGGGCAGCAGCCCGGGGTAGTCGCGCGAGGCATGCAGGCCGCGGCTTTCGTGGCGTAGCCGCGCCGAGTTGACGATCAACTCGGCGGTCAATACCAGATTGCGCAGTTCTATCAGATCGTTGCTGACACGGAAATTGCGGTAGTACTCATCAATTTCATCGTTGAGCAGCTTGATGCGATGACTGGCGCGTTCCAGCCGCTTGCTGGTGCGCACGATGCCGACGTAATCCCACATGAAACGACGCAACTCGTGCCAGTTGTGGGCGATAACGATTTCCTCGTCGGCATCGGTCACCCGACTTTCATCCCAGGACGGCAAGGGCAACTCGGGCGAGGGCTCGGCTGCCGCGATATCGCTCGCCGCCGCGCGGCCATAGACCAGGCATTCCAGCAGCGAATTGCTGGCCAGGCGGTTGGCGCCATGCAGGCCGGTGCAACTGGTTTCGCCGATGGCGTAGAGATGCGCCGCGTCGGCGCGTCCGGCTGCGTCGACCAGCACGCCGCCGCAGGTGTAATGCGCCGCCGGCGCGATGGGTATCCATTCGCGCGTGATGTCGATACCCAGTTCCAGGCAGCGAGCGTGGATGTTCGGGAAGTGGCTGACAATGAATTTCGCCGGCTTGTGGGTGATGTCGAGATAGACGCAATCGAGACCGCGCTTCTTCATTTCGTAGTCGATCGCGCGCGCCACCACATCGCGCGGCGCCAGTTCGGCGCGTTCATCATGTTCCGGCATGAAGCGGCTGCCATCCGGCAGGCGCAGCAGTGCGCCCTCGCCGCGCATCGCCTCGGTAATCAGGAAGGACTTGGCATGCGGGTGATACAGGCAGGTGGGATGAAACTGCACGAACTCCAGGTTGGCGGCCCGACAGCCCGCCCGCCACGCCATCGCGACGCCATCGCCGGTCGCGG
>CAMDGQ010000037.1 GCA_945897955.1 Tepidiphilus sp. J10
GGGTCATCAATGTGATGCTGCCGATGTGCGGCGCGGCACGCAGTGCGGCCAGCATCTCAGGCAGGCGCTTCGGATTGATGCCGAGGCGGTTCATGCCGGTATTCAGCTTGAGCAGCACATCGACGCGTTGCGCAAGCCGCGCGCGCGCCAGCATATCGAGCTGATCGGCGCGATGTATGACCGGACGCAGCCGCAGACGCGCGATTTCGGGCAGTTCGTCGGGATGAAAAAAACCTTCCAGCAGGACAATGGGATGGCTGTAGCCCTCGCCGCGCAGTTGCGCAGCCTCCTCCAGGCGCAGCACCGCGAAGCCATCGGCGGCGCGCAATGCCCGCGCCGTCCGGCTCAGGCCGTGGCCATAGGCGTCGGCCTTGACCACCGCCAGGATGCGTGAATTCGGCGCGGCGGCGCGCGCCACGCCCAGGTTATGGGCGAGCGCGGCGGTGTCGATGCGGGCAATCAGCGGACGCGTCATGAATCAGCCGCCGGCAACATTAGTCGCCATATCCGCCACCGCCGCCGGCGAAGCTCTCGAACTTGGTGTATTCGCCGAGGAAGGTCAGCCGCACCGTGCCGATCGGGCCGTTACGCTGCTTGCCGATGATGATCTCGGCGGTGCCCTTGTCCGGGCTGTCCGGGTTGTACACCTCGTCTCGGTAGATGAACAGAATCACGTCGGCATCCTGCTCAATGGCGCCGGACTCGCGCAGGTCGGACATGATCGGACGCTTGTTCGGGCGCTGTTCCAGCGAGCGATTGAGCTGCGATAGCGCAATCACCGGTACATGCAGTTCCTTCGCCAGGCCTTTCAGCGAACGCGAGATTTCCGAGATTTCGGTCGCCCGGTTCTCGCTCTGGCCGCTGCTGCTGCCGGACATCAACTGGATGTAGTCGAGCACGATCAGACCGAGCGGGCGATCTTCCTTGCACTGCCGCGCCAGCCGGCGGGCGCGGGCGCGTACCTCCATCGCTGACAGGCCGGGCGATTCGTCGATGAAGAACGGCGTTTCATTCAGCCGGCCGAGTGCGTGCGTCAAGCGCGGCCAGTCGTCCTCGCCGATGCGGCCGGTGCGCAACTTGTGCTGATCCAGCCGGCCGACCGAACCCAGCATCCGCATGACCAGTTGCGCCGCGCCCATTTCCATACTGAACACGGCGACCGACATGTTCGAGTCGAGCGCGACGTTTTCTGCGATGTTCAGGCTGAAGGCCGTTTTTCCCATACTCGGTCTGCCCGCGACGATGATCAGGTCGCCCGGTTGCAGGCCGGATGTCTTGGTGTCGAGATCGACGAAGCCGGTCGGCACGCCGGTGACCTCGCTCGGGTTGTCGCGGTTGTAGAGCTCGTCGATGCGGGTGACGACTTCCATCAGCAGCGGCTGCACGGCCTGGAAACCCTGCGTCGTCTTTGCGCCGGCTTCCTTGATCTCGAATACCTTGGCTTCCGCCTGATCGAGGATTTCCGCCGCGCTGCGGCCGGCCGGGCTGAACGCGGATTCCGAAATCTCGGCGCCGACCTCGACCAGTTTGCGCAGCACCGCACGCTCGCGCACGATTTCCGCGTAGCGCCGGATGTTGGCGGCGGACGGCGTGTTCTGCGCCAGCGCCGCCAGGTAGCCGAGGCCGCCGGTTTCATCCAGCTTGCCGAACGACTCCAGCGCTTCTGCCACGGTGACCACGTCGGCCGGCTTGTTGGCGTCGATCAGCCGGGTGATCTGGCGCCAGATCGCGCGATGGTCGGCGCGGTAGAAATCCTGTTCGTTGATCAGGTCCGCCACCCGTTCCCAGGCGGTGTTTTCCAGCATCAGCCCGCCCAGCACGGATTGCTCCGCCTCGACCGAATGCGGCGGCAGTTTCAGGGCGGATAGTTCGGGATCGAAGTGGTCGGACATGGGGGCGTTTCTCGGGAGAGGCGGCATTGTAAAGCCAGCCCGAGGCAAAGTCCGGACGCGCCTTGCGGCCTGATTCAATACCGTGGCTTTTGGGCGCGCCGGTTGGGGACTATAAAAAAAGAGGACGACAGGAGCCCGTCGGAGTTGGACGCGTGGGCAAGGAAAGGGCCCGGGTGCGCGGCTTTTATACTTGCGCTTGCCAGTGTTCGACGGGTTTCTGGCCGAGGCAGCCATGAATACGCATACGGCATTCGAGTTGGACTATCTGATCGACCAGATTCGCGATGAAGTGCGCGAAACCAGCGGCATGACCGGACGTCGTGCGCTGGAGACAGACATCATGCAAGCGCTGCGCCAGGTGCCGCGCGAGGCGTTTGTGCCGGAAGACCTGTATGCCCGCGCTTACGCCAACCGGCCGCTGCCGATCGGCTATGGGCAAACCATTTCTCAGCCCTATATCGTCGCCTTGATGACCGATCTGATCCGGCCGCAGGCGGGAGATGTTGTGCTGGAAATCGGCACCGGTTCCGGGTATCAGGCCGCCATTCTGTCCAGGCTGGTGAAACAGGTTTACTCGCTCGAAATCGTCGCCCCGCTCGCCGAGCAAGCCCTCAAACGCCTGCGCGGCCTGGGCTATGACAACGTCGAGGTACGCACCGGCAATGGTCATCTTGGCTGGCCGGAGCACGCCCCGTATGACGCGATTCTGGTCACCGCCGCAGCGACAGCCATCCCGCCGGCGCTGATCGAGCAACTCAAACCCGGCGGCACCCTGGTCATCCCGGTTGGCGATCAGTACGCCAGGCAGGAATTACGCGTTGTCAGCAAGGACGCCCAGGGCAAGGTCGAGGCGAAAGACGTGCTGCCCGTGATCTTTGTCCCGATGACCGGCAACCCCGGCGAAGCAGCGGGCAGGCCGACTTGCCTGTAACTTCCATTGGCAGGATGTTGAAAAGGTGCCGCCCCCCCGGAATACAGGCATTCCGGATGGCGACCAGGCCGGGGCCGAGTTCAGCGTGCCCAGACAAATCAACGGCTTCTGGATGCCGGCGTTCGCCGGTATGAAGGTGGTTCCGGGTTGTCTCGTTTATCAGCAGGCTGCTAGCGCTTTGCCTGGGCAACCAGGCTCAACGCTACCGCTTCCGCAACCTTGATGCCGTCGACGGCGGCGGACAGGATGCCGCCGGCGTAGCCGGCGCCTTCGCCGGCGGGGTAGAGGCCGCGCGTGTTCAGGCTTTGGCAGTCTTCGCCTCGGGTGATGCGGATCGGCGCGGAGGTGCGCGTTTCGACGCCGGTGAGCACCGCGTCGTCCATCGCGAAGCCCTTGATCTGTTTGTCGAATGCCGGCAGCGCTTCGCGGAGGGTGGCGATGACGTAGTCGGGCAGGCAGGTGGACAGATCGGTCCAATGCACACCCGGCGTGTAGGACGGGATCACCGTACCCGGTCCGGTGGACGGCCGGCCGGCGAGGAAGTCACCGACTTTCTGCGCCGGCGCCAGGTAGCCGCCGCCGCCGGCCTGGAAGGCGCGTTCTTCCCAGCGGCGCTGGAATTCCATGCCGGCGAGCGGGTTGGTGTTGATATCCGCGCCGAAATCCTTCGGTTCGATGCCGACCACGATGGCGGCGTTGGCGTTGCGTTCGTTGCGCGAATACTGGCTCATGCCGTTAGTCACCACGCGGCCCGGCTCGGAAGTGGCGGCGACCACGGTGCCGCCCGGACACATGCAGAAGCTGTAGGCAGAACGGCCGTTGCCGGCGTGATGCACCAGTTTGTAATCGGCCGCGCCAAGGGTGGAATTGCCGGCGTAATCGCCGAAGCGGCAGTGGTCGATCAACGATTGCGGGTGTTCGATGCGGAAGCCGACCGAGAACGGCTTCGGTTCGATGTAAACGCCGCGCTGGTGCAGCATCGTGAAGGTGTCGCGCGCGCTGTGCCCGAGCGCCAGCACGACATGGTCGGCGGCGATGCGCTCGCCATCGGCCAGCACGACGCCCTTGATCCGGCCGTCAGCGATGTCCAGATCGACAACGCGGCTCTGGAAGCGGATCTCGCCGCCAAGTTCGGTGATGGTCTGGCGCATGTGTTCGACCATGGTGACCAGTTTGAAGGTGCCGATGTGCGGTTTGCTGACGTAAAGGATTTCCGGCGGTGCGCCGGCCTTGACGAATTCCTCCAGCACCTTGCGGCCGTGGTGTTGCGGATCCTTGATCTGGCTGTACAGCTTTCCGTCGGAAAAGGTGCCGGCGCCGCCCTCGCCAAACTGCACGTTGGATTCCGGATTCAGCTCGCCTTTGCGCCACAGGCCCCAGGTATCCCTGGTGCGCTCGCGCACGACCTTGCCGCGTTCCAGCACGATCGGCTTGAATCCCATCTGCGCCAGCAACAGCGCGGAGAGCAGGCCGCAGGGGCCGGCGCCGATCACCAGCGGCCGCGATTGAAAGCCCTCCGGCGCATGCGCGACGAAGCGATAAGCCATGTCCGGCGTCGGCATGACATGCTTGTCGCCGCGAAGCCGTTTCAGCAGCGCCGCTTCATTGTTTACTTCGACATCCAGCGTGTAGATCAGCGCGATCTCGGCGCGCTTGCGGGCATCGAAGCCGCGCCGGTGGATGTTGAAGCGGATCAGTTGCGCCGCCTGAATACCCAGCTTTTTCAGAATGGCGGCCTGGAGGGCGGATTCGGGATGGTCGAGGGGGAGTTTGACTTCGGTCAGCCGCAGCATGGTGAAAGCGCGCCGGGCGATTGCCCGGGCGGGTCGGAAGGTTCATCGAGGCCCGGATTTTAGCCCGCGCCGCCTTAGAATCCCGCTTCTTCACCTCTCGGGAGCGCCTCATGATCGACCCCCTCGTCCAGAACATCGCCGCGCTGGAACAAGTCCAGCGCACCGCCATCGACCTCGCGCTGCAATTCGGCCCCAAGCTGTTTGTCGCCATCCTGATTCTGCTGGCCGGCTATTTCGTCGGGCGCTGGGTGGGCCGCGCCATGGAAAGTTTCCTGGTGAAACTGGAACTCGACGTCACCGTGCGCATCCTGCTGGTGCGGCTGGCGCGCCTGCTGGTGCTGGGCCTGTTCGGCGTGATGGCGTTGCAGAATCTGGGCATCGAACTGCTGCCGCTGATCGCCGGCCTTGGCGTCGCCGGCGCCGGCCTCGCGCTGGCCATGCAGGGCGTGCTGTCCAACGTGGCGGCGGGGTTCACGATCATCTTCACGCGGCCGTTCAAGGTGGGCGAATACATTTCCATCGTCGGCGAGGAAGGCCAGGTCGAGGCGATCAGCCTGTTCAATACCGTGTTGAGCCATCCGGACCTGTCGCGCGTGGTTATTCCCAACCGCAAGATCGCCGGTGAAATCCTGCACAACTACGGCCAGGTGCGTCAGGTCAACCTGAGCGTCGGCGTTGCCTACGACACCGATCTTGGCGCTGCGCTGGCGCGCATCGACGCTCTGCTGGCCGCCAATCCGCATGTGCTGCGCGATCCGGCGCCGCTGGTGCAGGTCGCCACGCTGGCCGATTCCTCGATCAGCATCGGCATTCGGCCCTGGGTTTCGGTGGATGCCTTCGGCACGGCGGCGGGCGAAATCAACAAGGCGGTTGTGGAGAGCTTCCGCGCCGGCGGTATCGCGATTCCGTTCCCGCAACGGGAAGTGCGGCTGCTCGGGCAGGGGTGAACGCGCGGGTCGATGGGCAGCGGTTACAACTGCTTACAGATTGGCATGCACTGGAAACGCTCTCGGAATGTTTCCTGCATACGATGCGAACCATCCCGCGCTGAATGGTTCGGCGGCGGGAATGAAACCAAGGAGTAACACCGTGAGAACCGCTACTTTTCTGAAGACTTTGACCCTGCTTGGTTTGACCAGCCTGACTCTGGCTGCGGCTTCCGGCCAGGCGGATGACGGCTACGGCTATTACGGCAGAGCGCCACAGGTAAATCCGTGGGCGGGCGCACCTGCCACCGGCAATCCCTGGATGAACAACGCGGCCATGCAGCAGGCGCGCTTTGCCGCTGCGCTGAAACAGCGTCAGGCACAACTGGATCAACGCCAGGATGCCCAGATGCAGCGCATCCTGAACGGCATGGAGAGCGGCAGATTGTCACTGCGCGAGGCCACCGCTCTGCTGCGCGAACATATCGCCATCTCCAATCAGGAACGTGCCTTCATGGCCGACGGCCGTTTGGGGCCGAATGAACTGGCCAGTCTGGAGCAGCGTCTGAACGAAGCGGAACGGCACATCACGTTCGAACAGAGCGACCGGGAAAAGGCCGAGCGCAGGGGGCGACCCGAGGACATGGGGCATCGTGGCGAGGCGGGACATCCGGGGGATAGCGACCGTCGCGGTGATACCGGGCACTTCGGCGAGAACGGTCGTCGTTGAACTCCTCCTTGCAACCTGCCCCGGTCTGACCGGGGCAGGCAAGCCATCTGCTCCGGCAGGCCGGGGCGTCAGCGTCCGGCGTGCATCAGACTTTTCGTCCGATCGCCTCCACACAGGCTTCACCAAGGCCGGCGGGGCTCCTGGCGACGACGACGCCGGCCGCTTCCAGTGCGGCGATCTTGTCCAGCGCCGAGCCGCTGCCGCCGGAGATGATTGCGCCGGCATGACCCATGCGTTTGCCTTTCGGCGCGGTCACGCCGGCAATGTAGCCGGCGACGGGTTTGGTGACATGCGCTTTGATGTATTCGGCGGCTTCTTCTTCACGGCTGCCGCCGATTTCGCCGACCAGGATGATGGCTTCGGTTTCCGGGTCGGACTGGAACATTTCCAGGCAGTCGATGAAATCCAGCCCTTTGATCGGGTCGCCGCCGATGCCGACGCAGGTGCTCTGGCCGAGACCCAGCCTGGTAGTCTGATAAACCGCTTCGTAGGTCAGCGTGCCGGAGCGAGAGACGACGCCGACCTTGCCTTTCTGGTGTATGAAGCCGGGCATGATGCCGATCTTGCATTCGTCCGGGGTGATGATGCCCGGGCAGTTGGGACCGATCAGCACCGAGCCGCTGGCGCGCAGCGCGGCTTTTACGTTGATCATGTCGCGTACCGGGATACCTTCGGTGATGCAGACGATGACTTTGATGCCGGCGTCGGCGGCTTCCAGGATGCCGTCGGCGGCGAAGCCGGCGGGGACATAGATCACCGTGGCGTCGGCGCCGGTTTCCCTGACGGCGTCGCGTACCGTGTTGAACACCGGGAGATCGAGATGGCGCTGGCCGCCTTTGCCGGGGGTGACACCGCCGACCATTTGCGTGCCGTAGCGAATTGCCTGCTCGGAATGAAAAGTGCCCTGCTTGCCGGTGAAGCCCTGGCAGATGACCTTGGTGTGCTGGTTGATCAGGATGCTCATGTCAGTTCGCCTCCGCTGCTTTTACAGCCAGTCTGGCCGCCTGATCGAGATCGTCACTGGCCTGGATGGGCAGGCCGGATGTGGTTACGGCGTCGGCCAGCATTTTGCGACCGAGTTCAACATTGGTGCCCTCCAGTCGGACGACGACAGGGATGGTGACGCCAACTTCCTTTACCGCGTCGATGACGCCCTGGGCGATCACGTCGCAGCGCATGATGCCGCCGAAGATGTTGATCAGAACCGCCTTCACGTTCGGGTCGGAGAGGATGATCTTGAACGCTTGCGCCACGGTCTGCGCCGATGCGCCGCCGCCGACATCGAGGAAGTTGGCCGGCATGCCGCCGGAAAGTTTGATCAGATCCATGGTCGCCATGGCCAGACCGGCGCCGTTGACCATGCAGCCGATATTGCCGTTCAGGGCGATGTAGTTCAGGTTGTAGCCGAGCGCTTCGGCTTCTTTCGGATCGACCTGGGTCTGGTCGGCGATGTCGGCCAGTCCTTTCTGGCGATACAGCGCGTTGTCGTCGACGCCCATTTTGCAATCCAGCGGCAGCAGGCACCCGTCTGTGGTGACGATGAGCGGGTTGATCTCCAGCAAGGCCAGATCCTTGTCTATGAAGATGCGGTACAGCGTCTTCGCCATTTTCACGAATGCGCCGACCTGATCGCCGACCAGGTCGAGTCCGAAGGCAAGGTTGCGGCCCTGGTAATCCATGAAACCGGTGGTCGGGTTGACCCATTCCTTGAGGATTTTTTCCGGCTGGCTGCGCGCGACTTCCTCGATTTCCATGCCGCCGGCGGAAGATGCAACGAAGCCGATGCGCTCGGCGGCGCGATCGACAGTGATGGAAAGATACAGCTCGCGCGCGATCGGCAGCGTTTCCTCGATCAGCAACTCGTTCACCGGTTGGCCGTCCGGCGCGTTCTGGTAAGTTGTGAGGCGGCTGCCGAGCAACTGGCCGGAAACGGTGCAGAGTTCGTCCAGCGAACGCACCAGCTTGACGCCGCCGGATTTGCCGCGACCGCCGGCATGGATCTGCGCCTTGGCAACCCAGGCCGTACCGCCAAGTTCGCCAGCGGCCGAGGAACAACCTTCGGCGCTGGCGACCACTACACCGCGTGGGATTGGGATGCCGTAGTCGCGCAGGACGGACTTGGCCTGGTATTCGTGGAGATTCATGTCGGCGGACCTGGATTCAGGAAAACCGGCATTTTCCGGCAAACCGCCGCGCATCGCCAGAATATGAGATGTGACGCGGTATCATCGCGCCGCTAAAAAAAGGGGTTCTCATGAAGGAAATTCTGGTTCTTTATTACAGCCTGCATGGCTCGGTGAAGCAGTTGGCGCAACACATCGCGCATGGCGTGGAGTCGGTGCCCGGCATGGCAGCGCGGGTACGTACGGTGCCCAGGGTGATGACCGAAAGCGATGCGCCGGCAAAACTGGTGCCGGATATCGGCGCGCCGTTTGTCAGTCATCAGGATCTGCGCGAGTGCATCGGCTTCGCCGTCGGTTCGCCGACCCGCTTCGGCAATATGGCGGCAGCGATGAAATATTTCTGGGATGGCACTTCCGGCCTCTGGCTGAACGGCGATCTGGTCGACAAGCCGGCCTGCGTGTTTACCTCTACGGCAAGCCTGCACGGCGGCCAGGAGGCGACGTTGCTGTCGATGATGACGCCGCTGCTGCATCACGGTATGGTCATCGTCGGCCTGCCTTACACCAATCCGGAATTGAATCTGACCCGTACCGGCGGCACACCCTACGGCGCCAGTCACTGGGCCGGGCCGGACGGGCGTCTGCCGGTCAGCGAGGAAGAACGCAAGCTGGCATTCGCGCAAGGCAGGCGTCTGGCCGAGATCGCGGCGAAGCTGGCGGCATGAGCGCGGCTGAAGGCAACAACGGTGATGCCGCGCGCCGCTTCGTGCGCGGCCAGCACAGCGGGGTGCTGTCAACCATTTCGAAACGGGTCGAAGGTTTCCCATTCGGTTCGGTTGCGCCATTCATCCTGGATCAGTCCGGTTGTCCGGTCATTCTGATTTCGACGCTGGCGGAGCACACCAGGAATATCGACGCGGACCCGCGCGTATCCCTGATCGTTCAGCCGTACAGCCCGGACATGCAGGTGGCGGGCCGGGTCACCCTATTGGGACTGGCGCGGCGCCTGGATGACAAGTCGGCATTGGGGCCGCGCTATCTCCGGTTTCATCCCCAGGCCGAAAGCTATTTTGCGATGCACGATTTCAGTTTCTATCGCATCGAACCGGTCCGCATTCGTTACATCGGCGGCTTCGGCAAGATTCATTGGGTGGAACCGGCACAGTATCTTTTTGCCGAGTCGACGCTGGTTGAGCAGGAAAACGACATCCTGCAACACATGAATGCCGACCATGCCGAGAACCTGTGTGCTTACTGCCGGCATGTGCATGCGGTCGAGACAACACAGAGTGCGATGATCGGCATCGACCCGGACGGCTTTGACGTGCGTTGCGCGGATGCCGGTGCCGAGCGTGTGTTGCGCTTCGATTTCACCGCGCCGGTGACCAATGCGCTGCAGGCGCGCCAGGCTCTGGTCGCGTTGGCGCAAGCGGCCCGATCGTGAAGCCCGTCCCCCGCGCTGCGCTTCAAACCGTCGCCAGCACCAGCCTGATCGGCCTGATTTTTTTGTCGGTTGCCTGGGAACTCTGGCTGGCGCCCTTGCGCCCCGGCGGTTCCTGGCTGGTGTTGAAGGTCGTGCCGCTGTTGCTGCCGCTGTTCGGCATCCTGCGCGGCAAGGTGTACACCTATCGTTGGTCGACATTGCTGGTCTGGCTGTATTTCATCGAAGGCGCGGTGCGGGCCTGGACGGATGGCGGCATTTCAAGCCGGCTTGCCATGCTGGAGTGGGTGCTGGCGCTGGTCTTCTTCGCATCCGCTGCATTTTTTACACGCCTGAGTCCGCGCGATTGAGCGATTAGCGTTATTTCCGCTTGCGTGCGATGCAGCAATTCGCGACAGTAGCACCCGCTGATTACGCACTTCCCTTCCCCGTTTGAACCGTCAGTTTGCAGACCTTTGCCTGAGGACTTTATGACCAACGTTAATTACACACACTTCAAATTTTTGCCCATGTCAACACGGGTTTTGTTCAGCATGGTGTTGCTGGTATTCGGTCTTGGTTACTGCATGGCCATGATCCAGGTCTGGGAATCGCACGCCGGCAAGGATGGTGACCCGATGATTTCCGGCAAGGATCTGATGATCGCCTATAGCGGTAATCCGGAAGGCACCAAACTGGAAACCGCGTTGCGCGGCCCGATGCAGGACATGCTGCCGAAAGAAAAGCGTGATGTGATTTTCGACTGGCTGCACAACGGCGCCAAGGCTGAAGATATCCCGACCAAGATCGACCCGATCCTCAAGGAGCATTGCGTGGTCTGTCACAACCCGGCCGCCAATCCGCATTTGCCCGATTTCAGTTCTCCTCAGGGTTTGACCAAGGTTGCTGTGCAGGATGAAGGCATGACCATCCCCACTCTGGTGCGTGTGTCCCACATCCACCTGTTCTCGATCACATTCATCTTCTTCATCGTCGGCTATATCTTTACGCACGCAGTGGTTCGTCCGACCTGGGCGAAATGCGTGGTGATCGCGATCCCCTTCCTGAGTCTGATCACCGACGTTGCCTCCTGGTATCTGACCAAGGTGTGGGATGGCTTCGCCTGGGCGGTCATTGTCTCGGGCGCTTTCATGGGCGTTGCATTCACCATCATGTGGTTCACCTCGATGTGGCAGATGTGGTTCGGCAAGGTGCCGGAAGGCGTCGGCGAGGACGGATCGGTTTCCTGCATCCACTCGCGCTGATTCAGGCGCTTCCGAAAGCAGAACGGGCGGCCAGTTGGCCGCCCGTTCTGCTTTGTGGCGAGAAAAACCTGAACCCGTGCGCTACACCTGCGGGTGCGCCCTTTCCTCGGCGCCGAACAGTTTGTTCAGCGCGTTGAGGTAGGCTTTGGCCGAGGCGATGACGATGTCGGTATCGGCGCCCTGTCCGTTGACGATGCGGCCGTTGCGGCTCAGGCGAACGGTGACTTCGCCCTGGGCATCGGTGCCGGTAGTGATGTTGTTGACCGAGTAGAGCAGCAGTGTCGAGCCGCTACCGACCATCTTTTCGATGGCGCGGAACGAGGCATCGACCGGGCCGCCGCCGAATTCATCGGCACGCAGTTCGTTGCCGCCATCGGACAGCACGATATGGGCATGCGGCGTCTCGCCGGTTTCCGAGCAGACTTTCAGCGAAACCAGCTTGAAGCGATCGCAGGTATCGAGGCCGCCATCGACGGCGACCAGCGCATGCAGGTCTTCGTCGAAGATTTCCCGCTTCTTGTCGGCCAGTTCCTTGAAGCGGGCAAAGGCCGAGTTCAATGCCTCCTCGCTTTCCATGACGATCCCCAGTTCATGCAGGCGGGTGCGGAACGCGTTGCGGCCGGATAGTTTGCCCAGCGTCAGCTTGTTGTGGCTCCAGCCGACATCTTCGGCGCGCATGATTTCGTAGGTCTCGCGATGCTTCAGCACGCCATCCTGGTGGATGCCGGATTCATGCGAAAAGGCGTTGGCGCCGACGATGGCCTTGTTGGGCTGCACCGGGTAACCGGTGATCTGCGAAACCAGCCGCGAAGCGGGCACGATCTGGCTGGTGTCGATGCGTGAATCGCAGGTGAACACGTCGCGCCGGGTCTTCACTGCCATGACCACTTCTTCCAGTGAGGCATTGCCGGCGCGTTCACCAAGTCCGTTGATCGTGCATTCGACCTGGCGGGCGCCGTTCATCACTGCCGCCAGCGAGTTGGCCACCGCCATGCCGAGGTCGTTGTGGCAATGCGTGGACCAGATGACCTGATCGGAATTGGGCACGCGTTCAATCAGTTGCCGGATGCGTTCGCCCCACAGGGCGGGAATGCTGTAGCCGACGGTGTCGGGGACATTCAGCGTCTTCGCGCCGGCCTTGATCACCGCTTCGAATACACGGCAGAGAAAGTCCATCTCGGAGCGCACTGCGTCCTCGGCGGAGAATTCGACGTTGTCGGTGTACTCCAGCGCCAGTTTGACCGCCTTAACCGCTGCTTCGACAACCTGGTCGGGCTGCATGCGCAGCTTCTTTTCCATGTGGATCGGGCTGGTCGCGATAAAGGTGTGGATGCGCCCGGAAGCGGCCGGCTTGATCGCCTCGCCGGCGGCGCGCACATCGCGCTCGTTGGCGCGCGCCAGCGAGCAAACAGTGGAATTCTTGATGATGCCGGCAATGCTTCGGATCGCTTCGGCATCGCCAGGGCTGGCAGCAGCAAAACCGGCTTCAATGACATCGACGCCGAGTCTCTCCAGTTGCCGTGCGATGCGCATTTTCTCGTCCTTGGTCATCGCGGCACCCGGGCTCTGCTCGCCGTCGCGCAAGGTGGTGTCGAAAATAATCAGTTGGTCATGCATGGCGTGCTCCATATGCACAGAGGCCCGGGAATCGAGCCTGAATATTTTTCGGATCGGAGATTACAGACAGCGCAGGTGGGCGCCGGGGAAAACAGTCAATCCTGGCTCGGCGGAGTGGCGGCATGTTTGCGGACAAAGCGGCGCTTCAACCAGAGCGCATATCCCGAAAGGCCATAAGCCAGGAATATGAGGAATAACACAATGGGAGGGTCGACGGAGACCAGCGAGAAACCAAGCGCGACCAGGACGATGACCAGAAAGGGCACACTGCGCTTGAGGTTGAAATCCTTGCCGCTGTAAAACGCCAGGTTGGTGATCATGCTGATACCGGCAAACAACATTACCCCCCAGGCGATCCAGCGCGATTCTTCGCCGGTGATATGGTTGTCCACCATTACCCAGACGAAGCTGGCCACCAGGGCTGCCGCGGCGGGACTCGGCAAGCCCATGAACCAGCGCTTGTCCTGTACTGCCAGCATGGTGTTGAAACGCGCCAACCGCAGTGCTGCGGCGGCGCAGTAAACAAAGGCGGCAATCCAGCCGAGTTTGCCCATGCCCTTCAGCGCAAAGCTGTACATCACCAGCGCCGGTGCAACGCCGAATGAAACCATGTCGGACAGGGAATCGTATTCCGCTCCGAATGCACTCTGGGTATTGGTCAGTCGCGCGACACGCCCATCCAGTCCGTCCAGGATCATGGCCACGAGAATGGCGATGGCGGCTTGTTCATAGCGGCCATTCATGGCCTGGACGATGGCGTAGAAGCCGGCAAACAGGGCGCCCGTGGTAAGCAGGTTGGGCAGCAGGAAGATGCCGCGCCGCGACAGTTTTGGCGCGACGTCTTCTTCAGCGGCTTCGACTTCTGAACTTTGGATGGAGTCGGAGTCCGGCATCTTCAAAGCTGGGCCAATACATCGCTAGAAGCGCTGACCTTGTCGCCCAGCGCGACGCGCGGCCTGGCGCCCAGCGGCAGGTAAACGTCAAAGCGTGATCCGAAACGGATGAAGCCGTACCGCTCGCCGCGATTCAATTGATGGCCTGGCTCGACGTAGCAAAGTATGCGCCGGGCAATCTGGCCGGCCACTTGCACACAGATGATGTCCTGGCCGGCCCGGGTCTGGAACCAGAGCGCATTGCGCTGGATATTGCCGGAAGCCTTGGCCGGCATGGTGTCGGCGAACTTGCCCGGGGTGTGCCAGCGTCCCTTGACTTCGCCATCGACCGGACTGCGGTTCGACTGCGCGTTGAACACATTCATGAAGACACTGATCTTGAGCGCACGCCTGTTCAGCCAGGGATCATCCGATTCCTCAACGGCGACCACACGGCCATCCGTCGGTGAAAGGACCAGTCCATCCCCTTGCGGGGCGTAACGCGCAGGATCACGAAAAAACCGAGCGGCGAAAAATGCGCCAAGCCACACAGGAATCGCCCAGAGCCAGCCGGCAAACCATGTCGTTGTCACTGCGGCAAGAAACGCCAGTGCGAGGAAAGGCCAACCTTCACGCGCAATGAAGGGATGCGGCCAGGGGGCCTTGGGAGGAGGGGCGACGCCGATACACATGGTGGCTGGTGGCTAGTGGCGAGTAGCAAGTCGCGCGTGGCTGTTGCCACTCGCGATTCGCGGCTCGCCACTCGCGATCAGTTGCGGCTCTTGTCCACCAGCTTGTTGGCCTTGATCCAGGGCATCATGTCACGCAGTTTTTCGCCGACGATTTCGATCGGATGCTCGGCATTCAGGCGGCGGCGGGCGGTCATCTCGGGGTAGTTGGTCTTGCCTTCGAGGATGAAGCGCTTGGCGTAATCGCCGTTCTGGATGTTCTTCAGCGCCTGGCGCATGGCCGCGCGCGACTGCTCGTTGATGACGGCCGGGCCGGTAACGTACTCGCCATACTCCGCGTTGTTGGAGATCGAGTAGTTCATGTTGGCAATGCCGCCTTCGTAAATCAGGTCGACGATCAGCTTGAGTTCGTGCAGGCACTCGAAGTAGGCCATCTCGGGCGCGTAACCGGCTTCAGTCAGCGTCTCGAAACCCATCTTCACCAGTTCCACGGCGCCGCCGCACAGCACGGCCTGCTCGCCGAACAGATCGGTCTCGGTTTCTTCACGGAAGTTGGTTTCGATGACGCCGCCCTTGGTGCCACCGTTGGCGGCCGCATAGGAGAGGGCGATGTCCTTCGCTTTGCCGGACTTGTCCTGGTGAATCGCAATCAGGGAAGGAACGCCGCCGCCTTGCAGATAGGTCGACCGCACGGTGTGGCCGGGGCCTTTGGGGGCGATCATGATCACGTCCAGGTCGGCGCGCGGCACGATCTGGTTGTAATGGACGTTGAAGCCGTGCGCGAAAGCCAGCGTCGCGCCCTGCTTGATGTTGGGGGCGATTTCCTTGTAATAGACGTCGGGTTGCTGCTCGTCGGGCACCAGGATCATGACCAGATCGGCGCCCTTGACGGCTTCCGCGACTTCCTTGACGGTCAGACCGGCATTCTTGGCCTTGTTCCAGGACGCGCCATCCTTGCGCAGGCCCACCGTTACCTTGACGCCGGAATCCTTCAGATTGTTGGCGTGGGCATGGCCTTGCGAACCGTATCCGACGATGGCGACCTTCTTCTTTTTGATCAGGGAGAGGTCGGCGTCTTTTTCGTAATAAACCTTCATGTTGTTTCCTTTCGTTGCAATCAAATCTTCATGATGCGGTCGCCGCGCCCGATGCCGGATGTTCCGGCGCGCACGGTTTCCAGTATTGCCGTGGGATCCAGTGCCTCAAGGAAGGCGTCCAGCTTTGAACCTGTCCCGGTCAATTCGATCGTGTAGGTCCGGTCGGACACGTCCAGTATGCGGCCGCGAAAAATATCGGCCAGTCGTTTCATTTCGTCCCGCTGGTCGCCCGTGGCGCGCACTTTCACCAGCATCAGTTCGCGTTCGATGTGGCTGCCATCGGTCAGATCCTGGACCTTGACCACGTCGATCAGCTTGTTCAGTTGTTTTGTGATTTGCTCGATGACATCGGTGGAGCCACGCGTGACGATGGTCATGCGCGAAAGCGTGGCATCTTCGGTCGGCGCCACGTTGAGGGATTCAATGTTGTAGCCGCGCGCAGAAAACAATCCCGCTACGCGCGACAGGGCGCCCGATTCGTTTTCCATGAGCAGAGAGATGATGTGACGCATGGTTTCGCCTTAAAGCAGAATCATCTCGGACAGGCCTTTGCCAGCCGGGATCATGGGGAATACGTTTTCGCGCGGATCGGTAAGGAAATTCAGGAAAACCAGGCGATCCTTGTATTTTCCGAAGGCGTCGCGCAACGCCTGCTCGACGTCTTCCGGTTTGTCGATGGTCATGCCGACATGCCCGTAGGCTTCGGCAAGCTTGACGAAATCGGGCAGGGAATTCATGTACGACTCGGCATACCGCTCTTCGTAGAAAAACTCCTGCCACTGCCGCACCATGCCCAGGTAGCCGTTATTCAGCAGGATCACCTTGAGCGGAAGATTCCATTCCTTGCAGGTGGACAGCTCCTGAATGTTCATCTGGATGCTGCCCTCGCCGGTGACGCAGGCGACCATCGCTTCCGGAAACGCCAGCTGCACGCCCATCGCGGCGGGCAGGCCAAAGCCCATGGTGCCGAGACCGCCGGAATTGATCCAGCGGCGCGGCTTGTCGAACTGGTAATACTGCGCGGCCCACATCTGGTGCTGGCCGACATCGGACGTGACATAGGCGTCGCCTTGCGTCACTTCATAGAGTTTTTCGATCACAAACTGAGGCTTGATCACGCTCGCCGCGCGGTCGTATTTCAGGCAATCCTGCGAACGCCATAATTCTATTTGCGCCCACCAGGCCTTGAGGGCCTGCTCGTCGGGCTTGGACTTGTCAGCCTGAATCAGCTTGAGGACTTCATCCAGCACCTGCGCCACTTCGCCGACGATGGGTACATCGACGCGCACGCGTTTGGAAATGGACGAGGGGTCGACGTCGATATGGATGATGCGCCGCGCTTCCTTCGCAAAATGCTTCGGGTTGCCGATGACGCGATCATCGAATCGCGCCCCGACTGCAAGCAGGACGTCGCAATGCTGCATCGCCATGTTGGCTTCAATCGTGCCGTGCATGCCAAGCATGCCGAGAAACAGCGGGTCGGGCGATGGGTAGCCGCCGAGTCCCATCAAAGTGCTGGTTGCCGGGTAGCCAAGCAGTCGTACCAGTTCGGTCACTTGCGCGGCAGCGTTGCCAAGAATGACGCCGCCACCGGTGTAGATCATTGGCCGCTTGGCCTCGAGCAGCATCTGTGCCGCCTTCTTGATCTGACCGGAATGTCCCTTGCTGGTGGGGTTGTAGGAGCGCATGGAGACGCTCTTCGGATATTCGTATGCGCAGCGGTGCTGGGTGACATCCTTCGGGATGTCGACTACCACGGGGCCGGGCCGGCCGGTAGCGGCGATGTAGAACGCCTTCTTGATCGTCGCGGCAAGATCATGCACGTCTCTGACCAGGAAGTTGTGCTTCACGCAGGGCCGCGTGATGCCGACCATGTCGACTTCCTGGAACGCATCCTGGCCAATCGCTGCAGTCGGCACCTGCCCGGATATCACCACCATCGGAATCGAGTCCATGTAGGCGGTGGCTATGCCGGTTACGGCGTTGGTGGCGCCCGGACCCGAAGTCACGATGGCAACGCCGACTTCGCCGGTAGCGCGCGCGTAGGCATCGGCGGCATGCACCGCAGCCTGCTCGTGGCGAACCAGGATGTGTTTGAAAGCAGTCTGCTTGTAAATTTCGTCGTAGATATTGAGAACAGCCCCGCCGGGGTAGCCGAAGAGGTGTTTGACACCTTCGTCCCGCAAGCAGCTGACCACGATCTCCGCACCGGTCAATTCCATGTCAGCCATGGTGAGATTTTCTTGATTTTCCAAAGGGACTGAACACTAGCGACTGCGCCTATTCCGGTCAAGCCGGAGTCGTGTTTCACAGTTGATCGTATGTGATCTCCGACATCTTCCCGGAAGCTGCGCGTGACACAGGAAACAGGGGTTATTGCCTGACCTGGCATGCAAAAGCGCTTGGATGCGGGATTGCCTGCGGCTATTCTTCGAAGACTTCTTCCATCCGGGAAAATCATATGCCTCGGCGCAGCTTTATCTTCTGCGATATCTGCAATCCCCAGGCTGTAAGGTATGTCGAAATGCGTCGCTCGATTGGCCGGGATTCGCGCATCGGGCGGCGTTTAAGCGATGGTCGCAACTGGTTTGAAGGCAGTGACGAAGAGGCCGTGGCAGCCGGTTGGGTTGCTTCCGAAGAAGGACACTATATTTGCCCGGTATGCTTGAGCCGCATGAAGCGGATGCGGCATGCTCTGGATGGACGCATGCTGGTATCCGGTAGTCTTGCGCAGACGCTTGAAGACGAGGCTGAGCGGTGATCCTTCAGCCTGAAGGTTATGCTGATGCCATTGGCAGGGTTGCGCATTACGCGCTGTGCGTGTGGCGTAAATGAATCTACCGTTCCGTTTTACATTTGATTTACTGACGCAGCCTCGCTTTTCTGCTGCCGGTTTTTCCGCGCTGCCTGACTAGAACATTTGAATGATTCGGGAATGACTCGTATCGATTACTACCTGAATGCGTCCAACAAATCGCTGGTCGCCAGAAAACTTGCTGTCAAGGCATTTCATGCGGGCAAATACACATTAATGTTCACGCGTGATGTCGACCAGATCAGAGAGCTCGATGCATCTTTCTGGACTTCTCCGATTCTGTCATTTATCCCGCATGTTCAGTGCGGTCATGCATTGGCGAATAAATCCCCTGTTCTGATAGGTGCAGACCCCGTTGTTCTTGCTCGTCCCGATGTATTGATCAATCTCGCCCCCGAAATTCCTGATTGTTTCGCTCGTTTTGACCGGATGCTTGAAATTGTTTCCGAAGACGAAGCCGACAAGGTGGAGGCGCGCAACCGCTTTCGCTATTACAAGGAACGGGGTTATGCCATTGATGTGCATGATTTGAAGGCATTGCAATGATGGACAAGCGAAGCGACATTTTTGGTCAGATTGACGCGCTGCTGGTAAAGAGGGGCGACGAAGCCCTGACCGAAAACAAAAGCCTGAATGATGATTTTCCTTTGTTGACCGATGTAATCGGCAAAGAGGAAAGTCCGGGAAGCGTCGATAATCAGGCAATCGGCAAAGAGAATGCCGGTATCAATTCGGTTGAGCGGCGAAAAATGCAAAGACGCAGACAAGGCGATGCGACTTCCATTCAATTCGCCAACGATGGCGACAAGGAACTGCTGCTTTTGGAACTGGAAAATCGCTTGTCACGTTTGTTTCAATTACAGCAGGCCAGTCTGCAGGACGTCGTGCGGAAGATTATTCAGGAAGAGTTGCTTCTCAGCCAACGCAACATGGATGAAAAAATTCATGGTGCATTGAAGAAATCACAAAACAGGTTCCGCTGATCTTTGCGGAATATCCTGTTATCAATTATTGCCTTTCAACATGCCTGATATTTATGCCGTTTTCGGCAACCCTGTCGCACACTCTAAATCTCCCCTGATCCACGCGGCTTTCGCGCGTCAGACTGGTCAGGACATGACCTATTCCGCACTTTTGGCGCCATTGGATGGATTTCGTGAGTCGGTCGCGGAATTCCGGAAAGACGGTGCCAGCGGGGCCAATGTGACCGTTCCATTCAAGGAGCAAGCCTATGCGCTGGCTACCCGCCATACGCCGCGGGCGCTGGCGGCGGGCGCGGCGAATACCTTGAAGTTCGAGGTGGATGGCATTCTTGGCGACAACACCGATGGCGCGGGTCTGGTGCGTGATCTGATCGTCAATCTGGGTGTGGTGATAGCCGGCAAGCGGATCCTGCTGATGGGAGCGGGGGGCGCCGCACGCGGTGTGATCCAGCCTTTGCTGGATCAGCAACCAGCGCAGCTGTTCATAGTCAATCGGACGCCGGAAAAGGCGATTGATCTGGCGTGTGCATTCGCGGCGGGAGGTGTTCGTGGAGGCGGTTACGCTGAGTTGAGCGGCGAGTTCGATGTCGTGATCAATGCCACCGCAGCGAGTCTGGCCAACGATCTGCCGCCGCTGCCGGATTCGATCTTCGCGCCTGATGCCTTGGCCTACGACATGATGTACGGCCGCGATACACCATTTCTTGCTTTCGCCCGCGCGCATGGAGCACGCGCGGCAGATGGACTCGGCATGCTGGTGGAGCAGGCGGCGGAAGCTTTCAACCTCTGGCGAGGCGTGCGGCCGGACACGGCGACGGTGATTCGGTCGTTGCGGGAGGGATGATGCTGCGCTTGCTGTGGCGGGGTTTGCTGGTTGTAGTGGCGATCGTTCTGCTGATGCAGTTCTGGTATCTGGCGCATGTTTTATGGTGGCAGCGCTTTGACCCTGATAGCACGGCCTTCATGGAAGCGGGTTTGGCGCGTATGCAGGAAAGGAACCCTGATGCCGAACTGCGTTATCGCTGGGTCGATTACAACCGGGTCTCGATTCAACTCAAACGCGCAGTCATCGCCGCCGAGGACAGCCGCTTCCTGGCGCACGAAGGCTTCGATTGGGAAGGCATCGAAAAGGCTGTGGAAAAGAATTTGAAGAAGGGGCGAATCGTCGCGGGGGGGTCCACGATCAGCCAGCAACTGGCCAAGAATCTGTTTCTCTCTGCCTCGCGCAATCCGCTGCGCAAGATTCAGGAAGCGGTGATTACCGTGATGATCGAAGCGTTCTGGAGCAAACGGCGCATTCTTGAGGTGTATCTGAACGTCATCGAATGGGGCAACGGCATCTTCGGTGCGGAAGCGGCCAGCAGACGTTATTTCAAGACATCCGCCGGCGCTATCGGATCTGACCAGGCGGCCATACTGGCGGCGATGATTCCGAATCCGCGCTATTACGAAACGCACCGTTCCGCGCGTGGCCTGCTCAAGCGCAAGTCGATCATTGCAGCCAGGATGAGTCAGGTGACTGTGCCGCGATAAGCGACAGCTTTACCGCCAGAAACGCCAGAGCCGACCCGGCGACAGTGTTACGGCGAACTGCCCGATCAGGTCCAGGCGTACTTGCCGAATACCGCCCCAGGCCAATTGCCGCAACACGGGGCGGAACCAGTCCTGTTCAAGTTGAGCCAGGCGGTCGCTCAGATCGCCCGCCGAGTCGGCTTCGGACTGGGCCAATGCCACCAGGACACGGCCGTTGTGTTCGAGTTCTGCAAAGGCCTGGGGCGCAGGCGCGACTTTGCTGCCGATGTGATGCGCCAGCGCTTGCAAGTCGAATTCGTCGGCGGCAATCAGATCCAGCACGGGTTTTCCGGCACTCAGCTTGCCGCCGCCCCATAGCCACAAACCGTTTACTGCCGGACGCCCCGAATCCTCCCGCGCCAGGTTGACCGGGTGTGAGTGCATCAACATCTGCACTTCGTTGATTCGATGCAAAAACAGACGGGCATCAGCGCCGCGCGGCAGGTTGGGCGTCAAGTATTCACCACACATCTGATCCAGAGGCGTCGTGTGCAGAATGGGGGGGGCGCTCAGATGCAGGTACCAGCGTGAAGGGTGGGCGGCCACTATTCGCAGTTTCTGGGCAAGCCAATGGTGATTGATGTCGGCGATCAGCGCGTCGGCTTCCGGTTGCGAAAGTTGCAGGCTCGCAGGGGCGCGCAGCAGCAGTCCGCCCATGACGACTTCAAGATGAACCGGATCGATTCGCAGCCAGTAGCCTGAAGAAGCGCCTTGAATGCCATCCGCAGTCGCGCAGATTGCTGCCAGCGGCCAATCCTGCTGGCGCTTGATTTCGCATGCCTGGCAGATCGTCCCGACCAGGCTGGATTCCGGCGTAACGTGCAGGCCTCGACGTAACAGCTTGATCAAGCTCGGTGCGCTATGGCGAGCGAAATCAAGGATCTTCTCCTTGCCGGCATGGAGGGTAATGAGTAGTTGCAGGCTTTTCATGGGTTCGATTATCCGTCGCGATAAAATTGCGGCATGCGACAACTTCACCATACTTTTGAAATATCGACGTGCGGGCAGGGCCTGTACAACTTCACCGCCGAGGTGGCGAACTGGCTGGCGGCAAGCGGGTTGCGCGATGGCCTGCTGACTCTGTTTGTCCGGCATACCTCGGCCAGCTTGATCGTGCAGGAGAATGCCGACCCGGACGTACAAGGGGATCTGCAGCGCTTTCTTGCCCGCCTGGTTCCCGAAAACGACCCGCTCTATCGCCATACCCTGGAAGGGCCGGATGATATGCCGGCGCATGTCCGCGCTGCACTGACCCAGACTCAGCTATCCATTCCTTTTCGCGCCGGGCGCATGGTCCTTGGCGTCTGGCAGGGGATTTATCTTTTCGAGCATCGACGCGCGGCACTCCGGCGCGAGGTGGCGGCCCACTTGATGGGCGAAGAATGACCCTGTTCATCTTGTAGTTGAATTGAAATACTTGATTGATATGATCAACTAAACCGTTCAACCAAGGAGAGCAAAAAATGAAACGAGCCACTGTTGTTTTGATGTTTGGCCTGGGTTTCTCCAGTGTTGCGTACGCAACCGAGGATGCTGAATGGACGAAAGCAATGGAATTGCCCTGCCATGCCACGCTTACCGAGTCTGAATGCCGCTTGCACAACGCAATGCTGGCCCGATTGCCGGATGGCACCGAGAGAACGGCATATCTGGCTGAACATTTCGCCATGATTGAAGATCGCGCCCAGGCTTGTGGTTGTTCAAGGTCGCAAAACGCGGTCGGCGCCCTAAGTTATCGTTGAGTTTCGGATTGAACAACATTCAAGCTTTGCGGCCGGGAGGGATGGTCTGTGGCAAACTCCCTGCCCCATGCTGCCATATGAACTCCTGATCGGCCTGCGCTATACCCGCGCCAAACGCCGTAATCATTTCATTTCCTTCATTTCCATGACCTCGATGGCGGGCATCGCGCTCGGGGTCATGGCGTTGATCGTTGTGCTTTCCGTCATGAATGGCTTCCAGGAAGAGTTGCGCGGCCGCATTCTGGGGGTGGCTTCACACATGGAAATCAGCGGCCAGGCCGGCCAATTGCATGATTGGCCCGAGCTCGCCCGTCAGGTCGAAAAACATCCCGAAGTGCGTGGCATGGCCCCGTTTGTCATGGGCCAGGCGCTGATGGTGCAGGGCGGCGAAACCAAGGGGGCGATCATTCGAGGATTGTTGCCGGCCGAAGAAGGCAAAGTGGCTGAATTCGCCAGCCATATGCGCAGCGGTTCGCTGGATAACCTGAGGCCGGGCGAGTTCAACATCATTCTTGGTAGTGATCTGTCGCGCTCGCTTGGCGTTTTTCCCGGCGACAAAATCGCTGTGATTGCGCCGCAGGGTGTGGTGACCCCGGCCGGCATGATGCCGCGCATCAAGCAATTCAATGTGGTCGGTACTTTCCAGATGGGCATGTTCGAGTACGACGCCGGATTGGCATTGATCCATCTGCAGGATGCACAAAAGCTCTATCGTATGGGCGAAGCAGTGTCCGGCCTGCGCGTCAAGCTGGCAGATATGGACCGTGCGCCCTGGGTGTTGCGTGCGCTTTCGCGGTCGCTGGTCGGCGATTTCTATCTTTCCGACTGGACCATGAGCCATGCCAATTTTTTCCAGGCTGTGCAAATTGAAAAACGCATGATGTTCATCATCCTGACGCTGATCGTCGCGGTTGCTGCATTCAATATCGTTTCAACGCTGGTCATGGCAGTGACCGACAAACAGGCCGATATCGCCATTCTCCGCACCCTGGGGGCGAGCCCTGGCAGCATCATGGCGATATTCATCGTGCAAGGCAGTCTGATCGGGGTAATCGGGACAGTGTTCGGTCTGCTGTCGGGCGTGCTGCTGGCGCTCAACGTGGAAACCATCGTGCCGATGATCGAAAAGGCGGTCGGCATGGATCTGTTCCCGGCCGATGTCTATTACATCTCCGAACTGCCCTCGAAGCTGAACTGGCCGGATGTCTGGGTTGTCGGCGCAGTCGCACTGGTTCTGGCCTTTCTCGCCACGCTGTATCCGAGCTGGCGAGCTGCCCGAATTCAGCCTGCCGAGGCATTGCGCTATGAGTGAGAACGCGCTGGTGGATGCAAGGGATGGGAAGGACGCTTTGGCCGTGCTGTCCTGTACCGGCGTGTGCAAGAGTTACTGGCAGGGCAGGCAGGAAGTGCCGGTTCTGAACCACGTCGATCTGGCTATTTATCCGGGCGAGCAGGTTGCCGTGATGGGTGCTTCGGGCACAGGAAAAAGTACCTTGTTGCACGTCCTCGGCGGCCTTGACCAACCCGATGCGGGTGAAGTCAGGGTGGCGGGCGAGTCGATCTGGGCCTTGTCGGACCTGGCGCGCGGCAGGTTGCGCAACCAGTCACTGGGTTTTGTTTATCAATTTCACCATCTGTTGCCCGAGTTCACCGCGCAGGAAAACGTCGCCATGCCTTTGCTGATTCGGCGGACTGACAAGGCTGAAGCGCTGGCGGTGGCAGCGCACTGGCTGGAAGAGGTCGGCATGGGGCATCGCATGCGACATCGGCCGGGCGAGCTTTCCGGCGGCGAGCGCCAGCGTGCAGCGATTGCGCGGGCGCTGGCAACACGGCCGGCCTGTGTGCTGATGGATGAGCCCACCGGGAATCTCGATCGCCACAATGCGGCTCGAATCCAGGATCTGCTGATGGAGTTGTCACAGCGTCATGCCACGGCGTTTTTGATTGTTACGCATGACCCCGAACTGGCCGCACGCATGCATCGCGTGATGCGGCTAAGCGAGGGTGGATTGGAGTAATCTGGCACTGTTTTCAATGTTGGTTTCTGGGTAGGAGGGCGGGATGCGCACCGGTACGATGTCTGTCTGTTTATCCGCGTTTGTTGCACATGTTTGCTTGCTGAATTCGGCTGCGGCCAATGAATTGCCGTCCGATTTCGCAGTCAATCCGACCGCCGTAAACATGACGGTGGTTCCGAAAGTGGTGGTCAACAGTGGCCGTCTGGAATGGACGCCCTTCAGCCGTGATCTGACGCACTGGCCCAGTCTCAGTCATGAAGACAGGCGGTCGACGCTGAAGCCCAGAAAGGTCGCGCTGAGCGAGCCGCTGAATGGCGATCCGGTTCGGGGTCGCGCACTTGCCCTGGCGCGGGACAAAGGTTACTGCATTGTTTGCCATGAGCTTCCAGGCGAAGACTGGCCGGGAACGGTCGGCGCCATGTTGCTGAATTTCAAGAAGAACAATTATCCGAATGAACTGGTATTCCAGCAGATATTCGATGCCCGCGCGTTCAACCCCAACAGCGTCATGCCGCCCTTCGGAACGTTCGGTATTCTGACCGAACAGGAAATACGCGATCTGGTGGCTTACGTGCAAAGCCTGGATTGAGGAGAACAACATGAAACCTACCCTTATAGCCATGATCCTGCTGGCTGGCATGGTTCAACTTCCCGCGCAAGCCGATGCACCCTATCGTGAATATGACGTGATTGAAGACTATCTGCCCAATGTCAAGGGCGATATGCAGCTTTCCGGTTCCTACAAACACTGGAAGGATCCAAAAAATCTGGACTGGCGCCTGGCCGGCAATCCGGAGGAGAACTGGAAGCTGAACTGGAAGTTCATGGACCCGCCATTCAATACATCGGTGCATGGCGGACACTTCGCGGCCGATCGGGGTGAGGCGATCTTCAAGGAACTGAACAAGACTGGCCGATTTGCCGCCTGTCTTGGCGCCAGGAACGGGAGTTTGAAAGGCCTGCGCACGCACTACCCGATGGACCGCCCTGACTTGAAGCATGTCGCCGGACTGGAAGAGGTGATCGAGCGGTGCGCCGCCAAGGAAGGCCGGGTTTTGCAGAACGGCAGCTATGACAACAGCGCGGTTTCGGTCTATGTCGCCAGTCAGAGTACGGGCATGCCGATCAATATCAATGTGACCAGGTCGGGGCCCCTGAAGGCGTCCTTCGAACGCGGACGCAAACTGTTCCACATGCGCGCGGGTCGTTTCAATCTGGCCTGTTCGTCCTGCCATACGCATCAGATCGGCTTACATCTGCGCGGGAACGTGGTTACCACGCCGTATGGCGATGCCGCTCATTTCCCCGTCTATCGCACGCGCTATCAGTTGCAATCGCTGCATTTGCGTTTTGCCGAATGCAATCTGGATACCCGCACGCAGCCGCTGGTGCCGGGCAGTCGGGCATACACCGATCTGGAGGTGTTTCTGACCGGTCTGACCAATGGTTATCCGGTTTCGGTACCGAGCGAACGCGATTAATCGGAGTCGGCGGCGTGCGCTGTTCTGCCGCGCCGCCGGCGCAGATAGGAAAAAATGTACAGCCGCCAGGCGAACTGGACGGCAATGTAGCCCAACAAGGCCAGACAGGTTGCGAGGATCAGATTTCCGATCAGGAAGGTCTCGCCCAGGCTTAACAGCCAGGATGAGAATGCTGGCAGGAAATCCAGCCAGCTCTGTTCCTGCCAATTGAAATCCAGGTTTGTAACCGGGTCCGCGTTACCGCCGGTCACCCAACTGCCGATGCCATAAGCGGCCAGGATCAGCGGCCCCCAGGTAAACGGATTGGTGTACAGCGTGGTGACCACCGCCACAGGTAGATTGACCCGAAAAACGATTGCCAGAATAGCTGCGGTAAGCATTTGCAAGGGGCCGGGTATCAAGCCGCCAAATAGGCCGGCGGCGACACCGCCAGCGACGGAGTGGCGGTTCAGATGCCACAGATTCGGGTGCTTGAGCAGCGGTTGAAAAATACGCAGATATTTGTTTCCTCGAATGGCGTCATGGTCGGGAAGGAATCTTCTGAAGTGTTTTCTGGGCATGGGGAGAGTTTAGTTGATTGGTTTGCGCGGCCTGATCATCGCTTTTGCTCTGGGGGCCGCCTGGTTGCAGACACAGGCCGCGTTGCCTCCACTGGCCTGGTCTGCGATCCTGCCGCTTGGCGGGCTGATTCTTGCCGGTCTGTCGCGACGCCTGCCTCCTGTATTGAACTCTGCGGCAGCCTTGCTGCTGGCTGCTGCCATTGGCTTCATGTATGCCGCCTGGCGGGCTGATGCACGGCTCGAATCATCTCTGCACAAGCATTGGGAGAGCAGGGATGTCGCGTTGACCGGACGCGTGCTCGGTTTGCCCGAGGACACACCGAATGGTCTGCGTTTCGTGTTCCAGGTTGAGCAAGTCGCAACTTCCGGGGCGGTATTGCCGGAGCAAGTTCAATTGGGCTGGTTTGTCCGTCCGAAAGAACCGTTTCCCCTGTTGTCCGGCGGCGATTGCATCAGTTTGTCGGCGCGTCTTTATCGACCGCATGGCAGCGTCACCCCGGGCGGGTTCGACTACGAGGCCTGGTTGCTGGAGCGCGGTATCCGTGCCACCGGCAACGTGGTGGGGCAACCACGGCGGCAAGGCGAATGTCCGGCAAGCGCTCGCGCCTGGCTGGATGCAACGCGCAGCGCCTTGCGCCAGCAACTGCGCACAGCTCTGGGCGACCAACCCTATGCCGGGGTCGTCACGGCCCTGGCGGTAGGGGATCAGGATGCCATTCCGGCCGCGCAGTGGACTTTGTTCAGGCAGACCGGCACATCGCATCTGTTTTCGGTGTCCGGTTTACATATCACCTTGTTCTCGGCGTTGATCTTTGGCTTGGCGGGCCGGCTTTGGCGCCGTATCCCGGCGCTCAACCTGCATGTGCCCGCGCGAACGGCGGGCATGCTGGCGGGATTGCTGGCGGCGGCGGCGTATACCGCGCTCTCGGGCTTCGGTATTCCGGCCCAGCGTACGTTGATGATGTTGTCTGGATTGGCAGTTGTGGCCATTCTGGATGCAACGCCGACTCCCTCGCGCTTGCTGGCAGCGGCTTTGGCTGGCGTGGTGCTGCTGGATCCCTGGGCGGCGCATTCGCCTGGATTCTGGCTGTCGTTCTGTGCTGTTGCCGCGCTGCTGTACACCGGCAGCGGCCGCTTGCGCCCGCTGCCGATCTGGCTTGGCTGGATCAGGACGCAATGGGCAGTGACGCTGGCCCTGACGCCGCTGTTGTTGAGTCTGTTTCATGAAATATCGCTGGTTTCGCCACTGGCCAATCTGGTGGCGATTCCATTGATCAGTCTGGCGGCGGTGCCGTTGTCGCTCCTGGCGGCCCTGACGCCCATGCATTTTGTCGCGACAGCCGCACATGCGGTGGTCGCGGCAGTCATGTGGGCGCTGGAAATGCTGGTGCGCTTGCCGCAGCCGTTGCTGCACGCGGCCTCGCCCGGTTTGCCGGCGTTACTGCTGGCGCTGCTCGGTGCATTGATCGTGCTGTTGCCGCGTGGATTTCCCGCGCGCTGGATGGGCTGGCTGCTGTTTCTGCCGCTGTTCTTTCCACGACTTCCCGCGCCACCCGAGGGCGCGGCATGGATGAGCGTGCTTGATGTCGGGCAAGGCGAGGCAGTGCTGGTGCGAACCGCCCGGCATGCGCTGCTGTTCGATGCCGGGCCGCGCTACGCCTCGGGAGAGGATGCCGGGACGCGTGTAGTTGCGCCGGCGCTATGGCATCTCGGGATCAATCGGCTCGACGGACTGGTGCTGTCGCATGACGATATTGATCACACAGGCGGCGCACCTGCGCTCCTGCTCAGCCACAGTCCGGACTGGTTGCTGACCTCGCTGGCTGGCGTGCCGGCGCGCTCGCTTGGATCGAATGGTCGGAGTGTGCGTGGTATGCGGCCTGACGCACTGCCTTGCCAGGCTGGTCAGTCCTGGAACTGGGATGGTGTGCATTTCGAGGTGCTGCATCCGCCGGCGCATCAATACGCCCATGCCGGACAAGGCGACAACAACCGAAGTTGCGTGATTCGCTTGAATACGGCTCGTTTCAGCGCGCTGTTGACGGGGGATATTGAACGCTTGGGCGAGATGAATCTGATCGAACGGAATGTTTTACGGCCGACCGATATCCTGGTGGCGGCGCATCACGGCAGCGCCTCATCATCGACACCGGAATTTCTCGAAGCCCTGCAGCCACGTTGGGTCTTGATTCCGGTCGGGCATCGCAACCGTTACGGACATCCGCACCCGGAGGTGCTTGCACGATTCAGGGCATTGTCAGGGGTGACTCTGGCGCGTACCGACCGTGATGGTTCGCTCACCCTGCGCCTGCAAGATGACGGAATCGGGCTGGATCGGGCTCGCCTGAACGACAGGCGTTACTGGCGCGAGTAGGGCGCAATCGCTGATCGCTCAGGTTGGAACGGCTGTCGCGGCGTCAGATTAAAAAGGCCCCTTGCGGGGCCTTGAAGCGTGCCGAGAACGGCGCGATGGGTCGAACTACAGCTTGCTCATGTTATTGCAGTATTCGTAGCTGGCATTGCTGATCGAGTACCAGAACTGCGGCCTGCCACCGCTTACGGATGCGCCGGTGAAGTCCATGCTTGCGGCGGGAAAGGAGGTGGATTTGTCAAATTCGGCTAACCCGTTGGCGACCGTCGGCGTCCATCCGTCGGCAATATTGATGGTCCGCGCCACGCTGTCGCCGCCGGTGTAAATCACTGATCCATCACCGTTGACCAGCAACGTACAAGTTGCGGCGGAGCCGAACTTGAAGTTGCGATCCGTTGTTCCTCTCCATGTGCCCGCAAAGGCGGCGACGGCAGCAAATCTGGCGGCGGGGTCGTTGGCCGTGGTGCAGGTGACGCTTTTCGCATCGTTGGAGAGTCCGTTGGCCATAACGGTGGCGACTTTGTCGGTGCCGTTGTTTGTCAGGGTGACCCGGAACCAGTCAGCAATGTTGAAGTCGCCGGCATTGAGCACCACGATCCCGCCCTGGTTGCTGCCAACACGGGCGCCGGTGGTCTTGTTGTAGTAGATCTCGTACACAGCCTGAGTCGTGGTCTGGTCGCTTGTTTGGCCGAGCCAGTCGGAAGGCAGTGTCAGCACACCGGCGGTGCTGGTAAACCCGGCCCAGTTGATGGTGGCATTGCCGTCGGCATCCACATTGAAGCTGCATGCGCCTTTGTTGCCGCTGGCCGGGGCGTTGTAGGGTCCGCCAATCAGCGTGGTGGCCAAGAATCGGCTGGGGGCTGCCTGGTTGGTGCCGGTTGTGCCGATCGGAGCGCCGCTGGGGTAAAGCTCCCCCGCGCAAACGAAACCGAAATTGCTGCCGGCTGCCGGGTTGAAGGAAGGATCAGTCGTTCTTTGGCCGTGCGCCATGATCATTTTGCCGGTGGCGACGTCGATATTCAGGCCGATGTTCAGGTAAGGGTTTCCGGCGCTGGCCTGATCGAAGGTGTTCGAGCTCGCCGATTCATAGAATCGTTGAGCCAGGTTGTAAAACACGGCGGGTGCGATCTCGCCACCGGTTCGTTCAAAATATTGACCATCGAGTTGTGTGGTCAGCGTCTGGCCGCCCACGTTTGCGGTGACGCTGCGATCCGCCCCAACCGTAATGCTGCAGGCGGAGCCGTCGGCGGTGACGCCGGTGAAGGTGCCCGCTGCCGGATAGCCAGCCAGGCCCAGGCCCTGGTTGGGGCTGGTCGCCACCATCTGGTTGGTCAGCTCTGCGATGCTGGTTGCGCCGCGTCGAGCTTTCAGATCGTCCAGAACGCCGTCCAGGCCCGTGCCTGAACCGGCAATCAGCCCATCGGTCAGCGGGTTGCCCAGCGCGCTGGTATTGACGCCGAGTCCGTCCAGTCGGGTTTTGACTGCGGCCAGCGCGGCATTTATCTGCGCCAGGCTATATTCGGCGGGGGCCGATCCGAGGTTGTCGAAAGCGGAGGATGGATTGGATCCAAGCAGAGATGCCAGCACCATTTCTGTGATCGGAGTGATGTTGACGTTGCCCAGCGCGGACACATACGAGTGGAAGGTCTCGCCGTCGGTCGCCACGACCCGTGCCAGGCAAGGCAGGGTCACGCCCGAAACGGTAAAGCTGAACTTGCCATCGGCGCCTGTGATGGCAGGGGCGGCGGGGGAACCCGAGGCGCATTTCAAAGTGACCGTGCCGCCGGCCACGGGCGCGCCCGTGGCCGCCACGCCGGAGATCGTCCCGGAAGCGCCGACAGTACCCGATCCGCTGTTGCATCCGGTCAGGCCGGCAATCAACAGCGTGGCGCACCACGCCCAAAGAAGGTGTTTCATGAGTGTTCCCCAGCATCGAAGTAAGTAGGTTCGATGTTAGGGACGACGCGTGCGGGTGAGTACCCCCTGAACAGGGGGGGCCGTGCGAAAGTCAGGTAGGCAGCCAGAGTCTGCCAGTCGTCAAGTCTTGAGTGCCTCGCGCTGTTTTTCCATCATCTCTTCCACCAGCGGCCCACAGGTTACCGACAGGGCAAGGCGCAATTCGCCGCCGGGTACCAGCATCGTGGTGGGTCGGGTCATGCGCGAGCCCGGAATCCGGCGCAGAAGCGCGGGAAAGTCGTGCCGCTTGCGGTCGCGGAAGTGGATCACCAGCACGGATTCGTCGGGTGTGGGAACGTCGCGTGCAATGAACGGGTTTGATGTGTCCACCAGCGGCATGCGCTGGATGTTGATGTCGGTGAGGCCGAACTGAGGCACGATGTAATGAATGTAGTCGTCCATGCGGCGCAGGATGGTTTCGAGAGAGTCTTGCGATGAGCAGATGCCTTTGGCGCAGTCGCGGTGGATTTTCTGGATCCATTCCAGGTTGATGGCGGGTACGACGCCGATCAGCAGGTCGACATATTGCGCGACATCGACGCCTTGTTTGCCGACGCGGCGATCGATTTCTTCCGGGAAGTGACGAGAATCGACCTGGCGGCGGGTCCAGGTATTGGCTATTACGCCGCCATGCTGGCCTTCGTAGAAAAGCAGGTCGGAGTCGGTATTCAGTGGCTTCCAGGGGGTGAACTCTCCCGCCTTGACGCCGATTGTGGCGGCCCGCTTGTCGTTGTGGGCGTATTCGCGCACTACGCCGTTTCCTGTTTCGGCATAGGTCTGGAAGAACTGCTCCAATTCCGTGAAATGGTTGCATTCAGGACCGAACCAGGAGATTCGACGGTTGCTGATGCGCGCCTCTTCCAGCAGAGCTGCGAACTGCCGGTCCGTATAACGGCGGAAGCCATCGCCATGAACGATGGCCGGTTTGATGGCGTGCCGATTGAATAGATCCTTGAAGGCATGTCTGACCGTTGAAAGACCGGCGCCAGCCATGCCGGTTACGGCGATGATGGGGTGTTTTTCGGACATTGATAAGGCTCCAGACGCGGAAGGTATTTTGGATTTCGGGAATACTATCGCGTAACCGTCATTTGGTTATTGATCCAGCGCTTGTTTGGCGCAGCTTGAGCGCCTCCAGTACCATCCGGATTCGCATTTCTTTCCGGCTGAGCAAAAGTGGAAAATCATCACATCCCAATTTCCGCCATTGGTCGGGCTTCCATGGCCGCGCCAGTCGATCAGGATCGAGGCGATCGTCTGCCCGTGATCGAGGTTCTCGCAGAAATCGCCAGCAGCATGAGCTCGGATGCGAATACCGAGCAGATGTTGATGCGATTCCTCGAAATCATGGTGCGTATTTCCTGCGCCAAGGCAGGGGCCGTCCGTGTACTGACCGCCGATGGCGCGCATTTGCGCATGGCCGGGTCGATAGGTTTGAGTCCCGCATTGGTCGAGAAGGAGCGCTATGTGCCGCTTGAGTGCGGAATATGCGGCAAGGCGACCCTGTCACAAGCATCGCAGTCGGACAGCGTGATGGAAGTGTGCCAAAAGCAGGTCCGTCATATCTATTTTGCGCAGAAATGCAGCACCGTTTATGCGGTGCCATTACGTCACAAGGGCAAGGTGCTGGGGGTTTACAACATCTTTCTGGATAACCCCGCACCGTTGCCGGAAGACATTCGTTATCTGTTCAACTCGATCAGCGAACACCTTGGCATGGCGTTGGAGAACACCCGTCTGACGCGCGAGAACATGCGTATTTCGCTGATGAATGAACGCACCATGCTGGCCAATCAGATTCACGATTCGCTGGCGCAGACCCTGGCTTACGCCAAGATGCGGCTGACCGTGCTGAACGAGGCGTTCGCGGATCAGGATCAGGATCGGGCGAATCGTTATCTTGGCGATGTCGAGGAGGCTGTCGACATGGCCTACTCCGAATTGCGCAACCTGATTACCCAGTTTCGTGATCGTATCGATCCGCGCGGCCTGGTGCCGGCGTTGCAGGAAATGGCGGAAAGTTTCAGCAAGAAGGCCAACGCCGACGTGGACTTTTTGAATGTGGCGCAGGATGTCGTTCTGACGCCGGAAGAGGAAATACAGGTCTTCCACATCATCCAGGAGTCGCTCTACAACATCTGCAAGCATGCGCGCGCGCGCCATGTCGTGGTGACGCTGGACCTGCATGAAAATGAATATGTAGTGAATGTGGCCGACGATGGCGTTGGTCTGCAAGGTACCGCGCTGAGCAATATGGGCAAGAGTTTCGGGTTGACAATCATGCGGGAGCGCGCCGCGAAACTGGGCGGCACACTGACCATTGAAAGTCGCGCGGCGGGTGGCACCATCGTGCGATTGCGTTTCCCGGCGCGTCCGGGCGTTGAGGATCAAGCATGAATGCATTACCCGCCGAACAATTGAGTATTGTCCTGGTTGACGATCACACCCTGTTTCGCAAGGGGCTGGCCGAATTGCTGGAGCGTGAAGGGGCGGTAAAGGTCTCCGCGATTACCGGCAATCCAGCCGATGTTGCCGGCTTGTTGCGAATGCACAGTCCTGACGTGTTGTTGCTTGACCTCAATATTGGTGGCACGGATGGCATTCAGGTCATGCAGGAACTTCGCGCCGATGCATTTCTTTTGCCTGTCCTGTTGTTGACGGTGAGCGAGGCTGAGGAAGACATGGCGCGCGCTCTGCGCAGTGGCGCCAATGGCTACTTGTTGAAAAGCATGGAGCCTGATGAACTGGTTGATGCAATCGTTCGCGCCGCACGAGGCGAAACTGTGGTGGCGCCGGCGATGACGGCAAAGCTGGTACGCATGCTCGACGGCAAGAATAATAGCGCGACCTCGCTATTGGAGTCGCTGACTCAGCGCGAACGGGAAATCCTCAAGCATCTGGCCAAGGGCGAGAGCAACAAGGCGATCGCGCGCGAACTTGAGATCAGCTACGACACGGTCAAGCTGCATGTGCGACATATTCTGGCCAAGCTGAACCTGTCTTCGCGCGTCGAGGCGGCGGTATTCGCCGTGGAAAACAAGCTGTCGCCCGGCTTCGAGGCGCAACGGAGGAACTGAGGCTCAGCCGCGCAGATTGTTCAGGTGGTCGTGATAGCGCGCCCGATAAAGCAGGCGGCGATGTTCAGGACGGTCGCTGAAGCCTGATCGGGTGTGCAGCACGTTGTTGCAGATCAGGCCCATGCCGGGCTGCAACTTGAGTGTGAACACGCCGGCGGGGCGGCTTTCCAGCAGTTCTTCCAGCGCTTTCAGCGCGGCTTGTGTCGCGGCATCCTGTTTCCAGGCGATGCTCCTGGTGCGAGCGGTGTAGCGCAGATGCAGGCGTTCATCAGCGACGCAGAGCGCGGGGCCGGTTTCATCCGCGCGCGCGGTACCGGTTTCGTCCGCCCGCGCAGGAATGGTCATGGCATCGACTGCCATCAGCGCGCGGATGTGTTCCGGGTTGGCGTCGCGCAACGCGATATAGGCCAGTTCGTGGTCGAGTAGATCGTTCTCGCCGCCATCATCGGCAGCGCGCACGCAATGCAGGGTCATTGCGAAAATGCGCCGCTGGGGCGGGTTGTAGTAACCGTCGGTATGCCAGCGAATGCGGTGATGCGTGTAAGGGATGAACTCACCGCGTTTTGCCGCGCCCTCATCCTGCGGTGTCAGGCTGGATATGCCGTCTTCGTCGGCCAGCCAGTTGGCGTCGAGATGGGTCAAGCCAAACTGGGCAGAAAGCAGGCGCGGTCCATCCTTGTCCTCGCTTTCGTCCATGCTGCTGGCGTAGATCGCCATATTGGTCTTGGCGATGCGGCCCCAGAGCGCGCTGTATTCGGCGTCACTGAGCTGTTTCGGATCGCGCACCGGCACGATCAGGTCTTCACCGCGCGTCGGGTAGTCGGCCAGCTTGGATGCGCGCCAGGACTGATAGCCGGCGGCGTTGTCGGGATGGAAAGGGCTGTCGAGCGGGATCATGTCGCGTCTTCATGCCTCTTCAACGGGGGGATAGAAACCATCCATGTTCTTCTTCGCCATTTCCATCATGGCCGGGACTTCGATATCCATCAGTTGATCCTGAATCCAGCTTTGGTCGGATTTCTCCATGTCTTCGCGAATCATCAGGCTGAGAAAACGCGACGGCTGGAATGCCGGCTTGCCATTGGGCAGCGTGAACTCGGCGAACTCGGCGTAATCCTGCATGCGCTTGTTGAGCAGCTCGATGTAGCCTTCCTGATAGTCGTAATCCGGATCGCGTTCGCCTTCGTTGAAGTCGAGGATGTTTTGCTCCATGACCTCGGCCAGGCGGATGCCGGTGGCGCTGATCAGTTCCTGGCGCTGCTCGTCGTCGATGCGATCGAAGGCCAGACGATCCATGTAATGCACCAGAAAACAGGTCAGTTCGGCAATGATCTTGAAACCGCGCTGCGGCGTGATGATGTCGTAGTCTGCTTTCGACAAATTGTCGATGGCCTTGTCAGCGAGTCGCCAGAGCATCGAAGCCATCACGGTGGCGACTTCCTCGGGCGGACGTTCGCCCTCCTTTTTGAACCAGGTGGTTTTGACGCGCAGCATGCTCGGGTTTTCCTAGGGTTAGCCTCGGGTTTGCCTTATTCGCCGGTCGCGACCGGGCGCGATGAATCGCGTATCCACTCGCTCCACGAACCGGGGTACAGGCGCGAGCCAGGCAAGCCGGCAATTTCCATGGCAAGCAGGTTATGACAGGCGGTGACGCCGGAACCGCAGGAGTGAATGACCTGCCAGGCCGGCCTGCCTTTGAGCAAGGACTGATAGTTCTCGCGCAATGCTTCCGGTGGCAGGTAAGTGCCGTCGATATCCAGATTTTCGTCGAATGCCCAGTTGATCGAACCTGGAATGTGGCCGGCGACCGGGTCGAGCGGCTCGAATTCACCGGTGAATCGGCGTTCCGGCCGGGCATCGATAATCAGTTGTTCGCGGTTGTGGACGGCTTGCAGCACGTCATCCGCAGATACGATTTGCGTCGGTTCCGGCAAACAAGCGCAATGGCCCTTGTGTATTTCGGGCAAGTCCTGGGTCTGCGGACGCTTTTCGCGCTGCCATTTGGGTAATCCACCATCCAGCAAGGCAACGCCGGGGTGTCCCAGCCAGCGCAGCATCCACCAGGCGCGCACCGCCATTGCGCCAAAACTGTCGTCATAGACAACGACTTGCTTGTTGACGCCGATGCCCCAGGCGCAGACTTTTTTGGCGAAATCCTCAGGGTTGGGCAGGGGGTGGCGGCCAGACGATTCGGTGATCGGCGCGGACAGGTCTTCATCCAGATGGACGTAACGCGCGCCGGGAATGTGATTCTTCAGATAGGCCTGACGCCCGGCATCGGGATCGGTCAGGGTGAAGCGGCAATCAAGCACGATCCAGTTCGGGTTATCCAGATGCTGAGCCAGATCTTCAGTGCTAACGATAGTGTTGATGAACATATGAGTGTGGAATGAGTTACGCGCTGTCGTTGCGTTGGGTGAATTCGCCGCCACACCTGCGGCAGCGCGTAACAGCCAGGTTAGTAGCCGCCTTTGCCAAATGGCTTCGGCATGCCGGCAACCTTGGCGGATTGGCGGTTGGGTTGCAGCGGGAAGAGTTCGTACAGCTTCTTCTTCCAGTCCACGCTGTCGTCTTCTTCATCAAGCATGGCCACCATGTTGCGGAAGTTGGGCGTGTGGCCGTCTTCCTGATAACGCTCACGCATGAAGCGAACAACCTGCCAGTGTTCGTCCGTCAGATTGATTTTTTCCGCAGCGGCAATAACAGGTACGACGTCATCACTGAAATTGGCTTCGACCAGAAAGCCGTCGTCGTCAGTCTCGAGTTCTTCGCCGTTAACGATATATCCCATGGTTTTCTCCTATTGAACGGGTTGAAAAAAGTTGATAACTCACATCAGGAAGCAAGCAGCCGACACATTCAGTCGATTGCCACTTCCTTGATCGATTTATGCGGAATGAAAATCCCGCAGCCATAACCACGATGCAAACCCAAGCCGCGTTCCTGCAGGACCATTGATTGCATCAGGTCGATATCGTGCAACATCAAGCTGTAACCGCCAATTACCCTGTTGGGGATGTGCATTTTTTGAAACTTGCCGGGGATGAGTCCGGCTTTGATCTCCATTTCGTGCATCAGGCGACGAACTTCGTCAAGAAATCCGGCTTCGTCGTCGGTATCGACCGCGACGAAATGCGAATACAGCGTCGCATATGGCGTCACCGCTTTCTCTTTCAAGTCGCCGATTCGAAGACGCCCCGCGCCCGGGTCGATTTCCTTGCCGACCAGCGCGCGCGCATCCGCGACATGCTCGATCGGCATTCGCAGGACCAGTTTTACCCGCCGATTGATGACCAGGTTTTCATTGCGGCCGCTAGGCGCGCCATGCACAGGATGAATGCCGGCGGTGGGCAGATCGCGCAACCAGGGCAGGTAGCGGACAATCTCCTCATACAGCGCATAACCGTGATCAGCGGGGATTTCCATGCCGGCAAGATCGAACTGGAGATCGCTCACCCTGGGCGGGTAGTCGAGACGTTTAAGGGCTTCCCATTCCGCGTTGTACATGCGCATGAATCAGTTCCCTTCCGGCGTATCGCCAGCCTGTGCCAGCGGAGATGCCCACTTCAGCATTTCTTCGGCCCAGAACTTGGCGGTGATCGGGTCAACGTCGAAAACCGTGAAGCGAGCCCCGCGTTCGCGGATGCGCAAGCGCAGCATGGGAGTGCCGCCGCCCTCGTAGATAACTTCCTGGAATTCGATTTCTTGATTTCCGAAAGGATTTCTGAACTTCGCAAGTTGATTGATATGGTCCATAATTCATAAGTATCTGGTGATGTGCTGATTATCTGACATTTTCAGTCAGGTATAGGCATTTCCCTCAGGGTGGGTGGTTACCTACCCGAAAGAGTAGGTTTTGCTTACCCGAGCGAAATACCCGGTTACCCCTTCGGAATGATGGTTTGGATGATAAGCGCTCCCTAATATGCATGCACTCGTTCCGTATGGCGGTTTGTCTGCGGGAAGGTGCTGTGAATTGTGACGACACCCTGTAGTTAAGACTTCAAGGAGATATACAGATGGCAAAACCAATGCATGAAACGCCGAACCTGGACGAACTCGAAAGTGGCCCGTGGCCATCATTCGTCACCGGTCTGAAGCGTCTGGCAAAAGACAACGACATGATTGTTGACTTGATGGGGCAACTTGAAACCTCATACCAGACCAAGTTTGGATACTGGAAAGGCGGTACGGTAGGTGTGGTCGGTTACGGTGGTGGCGTTATCCCCCGTTTTACCGAATTGAAGGACGCTGACGGCAAGCCCAAATTCCCTGAAGCCGCTGAATTCCATACCCTGCGCATTCAGCCTCCTGCAGGTATGCATTACACCTCCGATCTGCTCCGCCAGTTGTCCGATGCTTGGCTGGAAACGGGTGGTTCCGGTCTGGTTGCCTTCCATGGTCAGTCCGGCGACATCATGTTCCAGGGTATCAAGACCGAGAACGTGCAAAAGGCCTTCGACAAATTCAACGAGATGGGTTTCGACCTTGGTGGTGCCGGCCCGGCTCTGCGCACCTCGATGTCCTGCGTAGGTGCGGCACGTTGTGAAATGTCCTGTTATGACGAAGCCCGCGCCCTGCGCACCGTCATCAACAACAACCTGGACGACATGCACCGTCCTTCGCTGCCCTACAAGTTCAAGTTCAAGTTCTCTGGTTGCCCGAACGACTGCATGAACGCCATCCAGCGTTCCGACATGGCGACCATCGGCACTTGGCGCGACAACATCCGTGCCGACGAAAAACTGGCGCGTGACTGGTATGCAGCGCACAGCATCGAAGACACCATCAACATGGTTGTCAATCACTGTCCGACCAAGGCAATTCAGCTGAAAAAGAATGATGGCGCCGCTGCTGCTGAAGGCGTGACCAAAGTTGCCATTTCCGACGAACATTGCCTCGAAATCGACAACCACAACTGCGTGCGCTGCATGCATTGTTTGAATGTCATGCCGGGTGCCCTGCTGCCGGGTAAGGACAAGGGCGTCACCATCCTGGTTGGCGGCAAGGGCGTGCTGAAGATTGGCGCTTCCATGGGCACCGTAGTGATCCCGTTCATGAAACTCGAGTCCGATGACGACTTCGAAAAGTTGAATGATCTGTCCCGCAGCATTCTCGACTTCTTTGCTGAAAACGCACTTGAACACGAGCGTACCGGGGAAATGATCGAGCGTATCGGTCTGGTCAACTTCCTTGAAGGACTCGATATCGAAATTGATCCGAGCATGATCGTGCATCCCCGTACCAACCCGTACTTCCGTTCGGATGATTGGGATGAGGAAGCCGAGAAGTGGTTCGAGCGTAAGGCCGCCGCGTAACCTGGCTTCTGCGTATCAAGTGGTTCCGTGACCTGCCGATTTTGCGGGTCACGGAATTCAACAAGTTTTCCGATCTTATTAGTTGGAGAAAAGTATGGCTGAAAGGACTCATGAAACCATCGAATCTGGCGCGCCGGATCCGATGCCCTACATGCACCCCGTAATGAAGGACAACTACGGGAAGTGGGTGTTTCACTCGCATCCCAAGCCGGGCGTGCTCTATCACCGTGCGGAAAATGGCGCGGAAGTTTGGACCGTCAAGGCGGGTACGCAACGCCAGATGGATCACTACACCATACTCAAGTTGGCTGACATCGCTGATCAATTTGCCGATGGTTATGTGCGCTTCACCACGCGTGCCAATATCGAGTACATGGTTACCGACAACAGCAAGGTAGAGCCTTTGATCAAGGCGTTGACCGACAATGGTTTCCCGGTCGGCGGTACTGCCAACTCGGTGTCCATGATCGCTCACACCCAGGGCTGGCTGCATTGCGACATCCCCGGTACCGATGCATCGGGTGCGGTCAAGGCATTGATGGATGAATTGTATGAAGAGTTCATCAAGTGCGAGATGCCCAACCGCGTCAAGTTGTCCACCTCCTGTTGCGAAATCAACTGCGGCGGTCAAGCGGATATTGCGATCGTGATACAGCACACCAAGCCGCCGAAAATCAACCATGATCTGGTTGCCAACGTTTGCGAGCGTCCTTCCGTCGTGGCGCGCTGCCCGGTGGCCGCGATCCGTCCCGCGCTTGTTAATGGCAAGCCTTCTCTGGAAGTTGACGAGAAGAAGTGCATCTGCTGCGGAGCTTGTTTCCCCCCGTGCCCGCCGATGCAAATCAATGATCCCGAGTTCTCGAAATTTGCCGTATGGGTTGGTGGCAAGAATTCCAATGCGCGTTCACGTCCGACATTCCACAAGCTGGTTGCTTCAGGCATTCCCAACAACCCGCCGCGCTGGCCCGAAGTCAGCGAAATCGTCAAGACGATTCTTGGCGCCTACAAGGCTGATGGTCGGCCTTGGGAGCGGATGAACGACTGGATTGACCGTATTGGCTGGCCCGCTTTCTTCGAGAAGACCGGTCTGCCGTTTACCAAGTATCACATCGACAACTGGCGTGGTGGTCGTAACAGCCTGAACGCTTCTGCTCATATCCGCTTCTGATCATTTAACCCGGGGTACGACCCCGGGTGTGGTCAAAACAGATATTCGGAGATAGGGATATTTAAATGAAAATCGGCATTATGGTAAGTGAAGGGCCTTACAACCATCAGGCAAGCGATACGGCTTATCTGTTTGCGCGTAATGCCATCGAAAAGGGCCATTCAGTTCCGCGCGTGTTCTTCTATCACGACGGTGTTAACAACTCGACCAAGTTGACGCAACCCCCCCAGGACGATCGAAATGTGGTCAATCGCTGGTCCAAGCTGGCGGAAGATCATGGCGTTGATCTGGTGGTATGCGTTGCTGCGGGCATGCGTCGCGGCATCACTGATGAAATTCTTGCGCCCGGCTTCCGTATTTCGGGTCTGGGTCAATTAGTCGAAGCCGGCATCCAGTGCGATCGCCTGGTTACTTTTGGCGATTAAGGGGATAACGATGAGCGACATGATGGATGACATGGACGAAGGCGGCGAAGGCGTCGTCAAAAAATTCATGTTCGTCAACCGCAAGGCGCCCCACGGCACGATCTACGCTTTGGAAGGCTTGGAGGTCGTACTGGTTTCGGCTGCGTTTGATCAGGATGTGAGCTTGGTGTTTGTGGATGACGGCGTTTATGAGTTGATCAAGGGCGTCAATACCAAGGGTATCGAGGTCAAGGATTTCTCCAAGACTTATCGTGCGTTGGAAGGTTATGACGTCGAAAAGCTGTATGTAGAAAAGGCGTCCATGGATGCGCGCGGTCTGACTGTGGAAGATTTGATCGTTGACGTAACCGTGCTCGACAGCACCGAGATGGCCAGTCTCATGGCTGAACAAGACGTTGTGATCAGCTACTGAGGGAGTCGAACATGCTTAATATCGTTAATAAATCGGCTACTGAACGCAATTCGCTGGAAAGCGCCTTGCGGATGGCCACAAAGGGTTCTGCCGTGTTGCTGATTGAGGATGCTGTCTATGCGGCAACTCAAGGTAGCGTGGCGGCGGCGAAAATCCAGTCGGCCATGGCCGATGTTCAGATTTATGCCTTGGGTCCTGATCTGGATGCGCGTGGCATGTCTTCGCGTATTCTGGACGGAGTGAAAGTTGTTGATTACGGCGGTTTTGTGGATCTCGTCACCGAGCACAATTGCTGTCAATCCTGGTTGTAATTTTTTTTAAGGAGTTCGCTATGCCTATGGTTGAAGTTGCTGGCAAGACTTTTGAGGTTGATGAGGAAGGCTATCTGACCAACCTGAACGATTGGAACCAGGATAT
>CAMDGQ010000038.1 GCA_945897955.1 Tepidiphilus sp. J10
TCGATGATCCGCCAGGGCGCTTCCGGGATGTGGGTGCGTTCCAGCATGGTTTCCTTGGCCTTGGTGTACTGCTCCCAGCGGCGGCGCGATTCCATGTCCATCGGGCTCAGCTTCCACTGCTTGAGCGGGTCGTGGATGCGCATCATGAAGCGCAGGTTCTGCTCGTCATCGGTGATCGAGAACCAGTACTTGATCAGGATGATGCCGGAGCGGATCAGCATCTTCTCGAACTCCGGCACGGTGCGGAAAAACTCCTCGTAATCGTCATCGCTGCAGAAGCCCATGACCTTTTCCACGCCGGCGCGGTTGTACCAGCTGCGGTCGAACAGGACGATCTCTCCGCCGGCGGGGAGGTGCGAGACATAGCGCTGGAAATACCACTGGCTTTGTTCCCGCTCGCTCGGCGCCGGCAACGCCGCGACGCGACAGACACGCGGGTTGAGCCGTTGCGTGATGCGCTTGATGACGCCGCCCTTGCCGGCCGCGTCGCGGCCTTCGAAGAGCACCACCACCTTGAGTTTCTTGTGAACCACCCAGTCCTGCAGCTTGACCAGTTCGCCCTGCAGGCGGAACAACTCCTTGAAATAGAAATGCCGCTCCAGATCTGCGGAAGACGCCGCCGACGCCGTCGCCTCGCCGATCAGCTCGTTCATGCGGTCATCATCGATCTCCATCTCCAGTTCTTCATCGAAGCTGTCCAGCATTTCGTCGTGTACCCGACGTTCGAATTCGATGCGTTCATTGGTTTTGTCTGCGTTCATGAAATTCCTGGTCAGCGGCTGATGCGCTGCCCGGCAAGCTCGCCCAGACTGTTGCGGGCGTACTTCGGGCTATAGCGGAAGCACGCACTCTATCCGGCCAAGATGACATATACATGACACCCCAGCGAGTTTGACAGCGAGTCAGCGCGGCCCCAGTTCGACCAGACGTTTCGCCGCGTCCGCAAAGGGCAACAGTTGCCGGATGCGTTCCATACTGGGTGCGTGCGCAGCCGCAACGCCGCCGCCGGCTTCGATCTCTTGCCGAAAATACGCCAGCGCGCCGGATTCGATGCTGCAACCGCTGGCCTGTGCCGCAAGCAGCGCGCCTACCCAGTCGGCTTCCTGCTCCTGCGCTTGCCACAAGTGTGAAACACGCAGAGCCAGCCCGAAATTTCCCTCGCTCAGTTGCATGGCATCCTCGCCGCGATCGGTCCAGTTGCCCGGCTTGCCGGAGTACACCGAAAACGCGTTGGCGTCTTCGTCGAAATGGCGCTGCGCGATGTGGACGATTTCATGTCCGATGACGAAAGCAAGCTGACAAGCCTCCAGCTTCAGGGCGGAAGGCGTCAGCACGATGACATCGGGCGCGGCGGAATAGGCCGGACCGAGGCTTTCGTCAGGCGAATGGATAAAGCGCACCGTTTGCAGCCCGGCCAGCGCAGCCATCCGCCGCCAGTCAGGCGGCGCGGCATACTCCACGCAACCGAGGCAGGGCTGATAGCTCCAGACATAGTGCCGCAGAGCCGGCGGGTCGGGGAACCAGTCCGCCGGTGCCGGCGCGGCGGTCCGGCTGGTCAAGCCCGCACAGACCACCAGGAACCCCGCAACCCCTCGCCGGATTGCCGTCCTGGACGGATTGAAAGCAAATTTGAACATCGCGATCCCCTTTGCCCTGCGTCATCGTTGTTTGACCGCCCGCCGCGCCATCTCCGCTATCTCGGCGTTTACCTGGCGCCCTTCGCCGGCCTGCCGGTCTTGATCACTGCCAGCCCCTGGATTGCCGTCGCCAGATCGGCATCGCTCAGCCGAGTCAGAACTGCCAGCGCGGCGCGCAGGATTTCGCTTTTCTTCGCCGCCACACCCAAAGTCAGACAGCGCTTCTTGAGCCCGGCGATGACCGCGTGTTCCGCTTCCGGCATCGTGAAGCTGTCACGCACCAGCTTGGCGCGCCTGATCTTGGCCGGTTTGGATGGTTTGGCCTGTTCGGTTGCATCGGGCGCGGAAGCAGGCTCGACAACCGGCTTCGTGGCGCCGGTGGCGCGGGTGGCGCGCGGCTTCGGCGGCGTCTTGACCGCAACATCCGCCGGCTTGACTGCCGGGGTCGGCGCGGGCTTGACGACCTTCGCCGCGCGCTTGCCTGGAGGTTTTACCGCTTCGGGTTGCGCCACCGGCGTTTCACTTGCGGCAGCGGGCATTTCGCCTGCCTCGATTGTCGGGACTTTTTCGGCGACTTTACGGGTAGCCATGATCAACGCTCCTTGTTCGATAAACGATATAAACAGTTTATACGCTAAATCGGGAAGCGCAATGGAACCGTTGCAAAGGGGCGGGCTCGGCTCCTGAACAGGACCGAAGGATGGGCCAAGCGCAGCATCAACAGCGGCAGCAAATTTGTAATCTTGGCGGCGAAGAATGGCGGGCACCCGATGTGCAACCCGCCAGGAAGGAAAGCCGATGAACGCGACCGCCCCGATTTTCAATGCCACGCTCGCCAGCGAGGAACTGGAGAAGATCAACGCCTACTGGAGCGCCTGCAATTACCTGGCAGCGGGAATGATCTTCCTGCGCGACAACCCGCTGCTGCGCGAGCCGCTGCAACCCGAACACGTCAAGCGCCGACTGCTCGGCCATTGGGGCGCGAGTCCCGGTTTGAGCTTTGCCTGGGTGCATCTGAACCGGCTGATCAACAAGTACGATCTGGACACCATCTTCATGGCCGGCCCCGGCCACGGCGCGCCCGGCATCCTGGCGCCGGCCTATCTGGAAGGCTTTTACAGCGAGGTCTACCCGAACAAGAGCGAAGACCTTGAAGGCATGCGTCAGTTCTTCAAGGAGTTCTCCTTCCCCGGCGGCATCGGCAGCCATTGCACGCCGGAAACCCCCGGCTCGATCCATGAAGGCGGCGAACTCGGCTACAGCGTGTCGCACGCCTTTGGCGCGGCCTACGACAACCCGGACCTGCTGGTCGCGGTGATGGTCGGCGACGGCGAGGCGGAAACCGCGCCGCTGGCCACCTCCTGGCATTCCAACAAATTTCTCAACCCGATCCGCGATGGCGCGGTGTTGCCCATCCTTCATCTCAACGGCTACAAGATCAACAACCCGACCATCCTGGCGCGCATCTCGCACGAGGAACTGGAAAACCTGTTCAAGGGCTACGGCTGGACGCCGTATTTCGTCGAGGGGTCCGACCCGATGACCATGCATGCACGCATGGCCGAGGTGCTGGAACAGTGTGTGCTGGAAATCCGCCGCGTGCAGACCGAGGCCCGCGCCAGCGGCATTCCAGGCCGGCCGCGCTGGCCGATGATCGTGCTGCGCTCGCCGAAGGGCTGGACCGGCCCGGTCGAAGTGGATGGCAAGAAAGTGGAAGGCTTCTGGCGTTCGCATCAGGTGCCCATCGCCGATGTGCGCGGCAACCCGGCGCATCTGCAACAACTGGAAGCGTGGCTGCACAGCTATGCGCCGGAAACGCTGTTCGACGAGAGCGGCCGCCTGCGTCCTGATCTGAAAGAACTGGCGCCGCATGGTGCGCGCCGCATGAGCGCGAACCCGCACGCCAACGGCGGCCTGTTGCGGCATGCGCTGCGCCTGCCGGACTTCCGCGCCTACGCCGCCGAACTGCCCGGCCCCGGCAAGATCACGGCGGAAAATACGCGTCCGCTCGGCATGCTGCTGCGCGATGTAATGGCGCAGAACATGACCAATTTCCGCGTCTTCGGCCCGGACGAAAACGCCTCCAACAAACTCGACAACATCTACGAAGTCAGCAAGAAAACCTGGCTGGCCGACATCTACCCGGAAGACGCCGGCGGCAGCGAACTGTCTCCCGACGGCCGGGTCATGGAAATGCTCTCGGAACACACGCTGGAAGGCTGGCTGGAAGGCTATCTGCTGTCCGGCCGGCATGGCTTCTTCTCGACCTATGAAGCCTTCGTGCACGTCATCGATTCGATGTTCAACCAGCATGCGAAATGGCTGGCGATGTCGAAGGAAGTGCCCTGGCGGGCGCCGGTGTCATCGCTCAACCTGCTGATCACCTCGACCGTCTGGCGCCAGGATCACAACGGCTTCACGCACCAAGACCCGGGTTTCCTGGATGTGGTGGTCAACAAGAGCCCGGAAGTCACCCGCATCTATCTGCCGGCCGACGTCAACACCCTGCTGGCCACCGCCGCGCACTGCCTGAACAGCACCGATTACATCAACGTCATCGTCTGCGACAAGCAGAAGCACTTGCAGTATCTGGACATGGATGCGGCGATCAAGCATTGCACCAAGGGCATCGGCATCTGGGAGTGGGCGAGCAACGATGCCGGCCAGGAACCTGATGTGGTGATGGCCAGCGCCGGCGACATTCCGACCAAGGAAGCGCTGGCCGCGACCGTGCTGCTGCGGGAGAACTTCCCCGACCTGAAAGTGCGTTTCGTCAACGTCGTTGATCTCTACAAGCTGACCCCGGCCAGCGAGCACCCGCACGGTCTCAGCGACAAGGATTTCGACAGCCTGTTCACCCTCGACAAGCCGGTGATCTTCAACTTCCACGGCTACCCGTGGCTGATCCACCGCCTGGCGTATCGCCGCCACAACCACGCCAACATGCATGTACGCGGCTACAAGGAGAAGGGCAGCATCAACACGCCGCTGGAACTGGCGATCCAGAACGAAATCGACCGTTTCAGCCTGGCCATCGACGTTATCGACCGCATCCCGTCGCTGCGGGTGGCCGGCGCCCACGTCAAGGAAAAGCTGCGCGACATGCAGATCGAATGCCGAAATTACGCCTATGAAAACGGCGTCGATCTGCCGGCGGCGGATGCCTGGGTCTGGCCTTACTGATCAACAACGAAACCCGCCATGTCCGACATCGCCGAAAGAGCCCTGCACACCCGCGCCGCCCGTTCCGAAGAGGCGTTGCGGCGCTCGTTGATCGACAACCTGTTCTACGTCACCGGCCGTTCGCTGAAGGATGCGTCTCCGGTCGATCTGTATACCGCGCTGGCCCATACAGTGCGCGATCGCATGCTGGAACGCTTCATCAACACGGCGGAGAAATACAAGCAAAGCAACGCCAGAACGGTGTGCTACTTCTCGGCCGAGTTCCTGCTCGGGCCGCACCTGGGCAACAACATTCTCAATCTGGGGCTGCACGAAAACCTGGCCAAAGCCCTGCAGGCCATGGGGCTCGATCTGGATACGCTGTTGCAGCAGGAACAGGAGCCCGGCCTCGGCAACGGCGGCCTCGGGCGGCTGGCGGCGTGCTATCTGGATTCGATGGCGACGCTGGAAATTCCCGCCATCGGCTACGGCATCCGTTACGAATTCGGTCTCTTCGATCAGGTCATCAAGGATGGCTGGCAGGTTGAAGTCACCGATGCCTGGCTGCGCGAGGGCAACCCGTGGGAATTGCCCAACCGGCAGTGTCGCTACCCGGTTCGGCTGGGCGGCCACACCGAGAAATACGTCGATGACATGGAACGCGATCGGGTGCGCTGGATCGCCGGCAGCACGGTGTACGGCGTCGCCTTCGACACGCCGATCCTCGGTTTTGGCGTGATCAACGTCAACCTGTTGCGCCTGTGGAAATCGGAAGCGCGCGATACCTTCGACTTCCAGGCTTTCAATGCTGGCGATTACTTCGGCGCGGTTGACGCCATGGTCGAAGCGGAGAACCTGACCAAGGTGCTCTACCCGAACGACGAGCCGGAAGTCGGCAAGGAGCTACGCCTCAAACAGCAGTATTTCTTCGTCTCCTGCTCGTTGCAGGACATGATCCGCAGCGTCTTGCGCGATGTCGGCGATCTGGGCCGCTTTGCCGAAAAATTCGTCGCCCAGCTCAACGACACCCACCCCGCCATCGCCGTACCGGAGCTGATGCGCCTGCTGCTCGACGAGCACGCGATGAACTGGCAGCAGGCCTGGGAAATCACACGGAAAAGTTTTGCCTACACCAATCACACGCTGTTGCCGGAAGCGATGGAAACCTGGCCGCTGGATCTGTTCCAGCGCATCCTGCCGCGCCACCTCGAAATCATCTACGAGATCAACCAGCGCTTCCTCGACGAAGTACGCCTGCGCTTTTTCGGCGACGAGCAACGCCTGATGCGCATGTCGCTGATCGCCGAAGGGCCGGTACGTCGGGTGCGCATGGCGCATCTGGCGGCGGTGGGCGGCTTCGCCATCAATGGCGTCGCGTCGCTGCATAGCGCGTTGCTGAAAGAAACCGTGATGCACGATTTCTTCGAACTCTGGCCGGAGAAATTCAGCAACAAAACCAACGGCGTCACCCCGCGCCGTTTCATCGCACTGGCCAACCCGCCACTGACCGCGTTGATCGAAGAAACCATCGACAACGACTGGTTGCGCAATCTGGATTCGTTGCAGCGGCTGCAACCCTATGCCGAAGACGCCGGCTTCCGGGTGCGCTGGCGCGAAGTGAAGCTCAGCGCCAAGCGCAGGCTGTCAGACCATATCGGCAAGACGCTGGGCATCGCGGTCGATCCGGCTTCGCTGTTCGACATCCAGGCCAAGCGCATCCACGAATACAAGCGCCAGCACCTCAACCTGCTGCATATCATCAGCCTGTATTGCCGCCTGAAGAACAGCCCGAATCTGGCGGTCACGCCGCGCACCTTCATCTTTGGCGGCAAGGCCGCGCCGGGCTATCACATGGCCAAGCTGATCATCAAACTGATCCATGCCGTGGCCGATGTGGTGAACCGCGATCCGCAAGTGAACAAGCTGTTGAAAGTCGTCTTCGTGCCCGATTTCAATGTCCAGAACGCACAGCGCATCTACCCCGCCGCCGACCTCTCGGAACAGATTTCGACCGCCGGCAAGGAAGCCTCCGGCACCGGCAACATGAAATTCTCGATGAACGGCGCCCTCACCATCGGCACGCTGGACGGCGCCAATGTGGAAATCCGGGAAGCCGTCGGCGAGGAAAACTTCTTCCTCTTCGGCCTCACCGCCGCCCAGGTTCAGGAACGTCTGAATGCGGGTTATCAGCCCTGGCCGATCATTCAACACAACCCCGAACTTCTCCACGCCCTCGATCTGATCGACTCCGGTCTGTTCTCGCACGGCGACCGCCAGATGTTCGCGCCGCTCACCGGCAACCTGCGCCATCACGATCCTTTCCTGGTCTGCGCCGATTTCGACGCTTATCTAGAATGCCAGGATCATGTCGGCGAGCACTACCGCGATGTCGAACAATGGACGCGGATGTCCATCCTCAATGTCGCGCGCATCGGCAAGTTTTCGTCCGACCGCGCCATCCGCGAATACGCCGAAGATATCTGGAAGGTTGTGCCGGTTTCGGTGGCGAAGTGAATCTATAAACGGCTATCCGCAAACCAAGGTTGGATTCCTCTATAGCCGGAAATAGCTTGCCCTTTGTTCCAGAGTTGGCTGGAAAACTGATCGGCACAAAGCGACCTGGAAGGGTCGTTCGTCCCTCATGACCATCGCGTCGGCTGTCCAAAGTTGAGCCGCCATTCAAGTATTCGATGTGTATGCCGGCCCCGCCTGACCCGACAGGCCAGCCAGTCACGGCTGTTACTTACCTTGCCTCATGTGGCGGGAAATCAGATTAATTGCCGAAAGCGTAACGATGGCCTGCCCTCGTACGCGACATCGTAGGCAGAATCCAGGTTTTTTCAGGTTCAAATTGACGCGCACCTACGCCACCGAGTCTCCTTAACCCGGATGAGCCAGTTCCTCGCCAACCTTGGCAACCGATTCGGCATCGGGCAGGTTGGCAAGCTGGCTAAGCAGATGATCCTGGATGATGTCGTCGAGGGCTTCGAAGCGTTCGCTCGGCATGCCGATGCTGCTCGCGATGGCCAATACTGCGTCTCGCTCTGCCTGGCTGAATTGGCCATCGGCATAGGCGACCATCAGGCAGGAACTGATCACCAGATCACGCTGACCCGCCGTCGGGAAACTCTCGGAACTCAGCGGAGCTGCCTGGCTGGAAGCGGCCAGCAGGCTGTCGAAGGGAATCTGTGCCAGTTCGGCATCGGCTTCGTAGAACGCGCGGATCAACGCGATTTCCTCTGCCACATGGCCGGCATCGACCTGGGCGACTTCCAGCATGGCGCGGGTGGCGAGGGATTTTTGGGCAAGATCGAGTTCGACAGCATCGTTGAAGGGCAGCATGGGAGTCTCCTAACGGGAAATTTTCAGGCGCAGCGCCGAGAGTTCGGCGCGCAGATCGGCCGCGCTCATGGACTTGAAGCGGGGCGGCATCAGTGAGCGACGCGAGGTTTCCGCCACCGCCAGCAGTTCCATGTAGCGAATCATGTCGTGTTCCTGGGGCGGGATGAAATCGGCCACCGCTTCGGCGAACAACGCCGCATCGAGGCCGCGCCCTGCCCGGCCGGCGAATTCCAGCGCCAGCAAGGCCACCGCTTCAAGGTCGGCGTTGGAATAGCCGTCCATGTCGGCGCACAGGGTTTCCAGCGTGCCGGCATCCAGCCCGCCGCCGCCGTATCGGCGCAGGATCGCAACAACCACGGCAGCGCGTTCAGCTGCGCTGTCGGCATAAAAGAACGGAATCTTGCGGTCCAGGCGACCGGGACGCTTGATGTCGGTATCCAGCTTGTCGGGCCGGTTGGTCATCAGGATGAACAGCACCTGTCCGCGATTTTCCGGATCGGACATGAATTCCTTGAGCCGGGCGATCACCCGCGAACTGGTGCCGCCGTCATTGTCGTCGCCGCCTCCGCTGCCGAAACTGCGGTCGCCTTCGTCGATCACCAGCGCAATCGGTCCCATCGCCTTCACCGTCGCCAGCACGCGTTCCAGGTTGGATTCGGTGGCGCCGACCCATTTCGAGCGGAAATTCTTCAGCGCGACACCGGTCAGCCCGGCTTCTTTAAGGAAGGCCTTGATCACGAAAGTCTTGCCGGCGCCCATCGGCCCGACCGCCAGCAAGCCCATCGGCGAGCGGGTGCGATCGCCAGCTCGGACGGCCTGGGCGATGGCTAGCAGTTCCGATTTGATGTGTTCATTGCCGCCGACCACTTCCAGGCCGTGGCGTGGTTCGACGAATTCAATCAGGCCGGCGCATTCCTTTTCGATCAGTTCGCGTTTGCGTTTGCGCACCGCCGCCAGCATTTCCTGGTCGGGATCGCTGTCCGGTTCGGGTGGTCGCTCCGGATCGATCAGTCGACGGATTTCGTCCGGCGTCATGCCGGCCGTGATGTCGGCCAGTTTCTCGGCGCGCGCGGCGGCATTCGGGGTGCCGGCGAGCAACTGGGCAATCAGCTTGAGGCGTTCGCCCTGACTCAGCCCCGGCCCCTCGCCGGCGACGATGCTGGCCAGCTGGATGGTGCGCAAACCGGCGGTATGCCCGGCCAGCCGCGCCACCTGCGCTTCCGGCATGCGCGGCGCGTAGTGGCGGATGGCGGCGCTGCGCTCGGCCTGATCCGGCATCGGCAGTTCGATCGCGGCGACGCGCGGGTTGGTCAGCAATACCGGATTGATTTCGGCCAGCGATTCGGTGATCAACAAGACCACGTTGTCGCCGGCGGCCAGCGCGTCGTCGAGCGACCAGCGATGCAGTGCGGTCAATGCTGCACGCTCATCCATCGACAGGAAGTGCGGTTCGGTGGCCGGAAACAGCGTGCCGGCGTAGGGAATCACGATGGCGGTGGAAGGCTGTTCGCGCATGCGCCGCTCCAGCGCGTCGAATATGCCGCCCAGCCCTTTTCCTTCCAGGTGCGAATAGAGCAATTGCCGGTCGTCGACGTTGCTGCCCTGCAGATAGCGCACGCCGCGGTCGACGCTGAACTCGATGATGGCTTTCTTGTTCTCCTTGAGCAGCACGCCGGACAGGAAATCGACCAGCGACAGCGCCGTGCCGTTGGCCAAATAGCGGTCGAACACGTTGCGGTAGAGCACGAATACCGAGGCCTCGCCGGCCAGGTATTTCTGGCGCACGGTGTCGGCCCAGGCGGGCAACGCGATGGAACTTGCGGCGGCTTGCGTCATGGAAGTATTACATCGCCTTGCCAGCCGGCGCAGCCTGCGCGGCGCGAGCGCGCTTGAGCTCGTCGAGCTGCTGGCGGGCAGTCACCGAGCCGCTGCTCTGGCGCAATTTGGAGAGTTGCACGTCGAGATCGGAATCGCGCAGTTCCTGGCCCATCTTGGCCTGGGCGACTGTGTTCTTGATGTGCTCGCGCACATTGTCCAGCGCCCGCACCTCGGCATCGACCGACAGGCCTTCGAGCTGGTTCTGGATTTTGACGCGCGCTTCGGCACTGGCCATTTGCGCCAGCATGCGGTCCTTCTCGTCCTTCAGCTTCTGGATTTCGTTCTTGACCTGGATCAGCGAGCCCTTGGCGTCTTCGGCATCGGCGCTGGCCTGCTCGCTTTCGGCGGAGAGTTCAGCGATGGCGGCATCGAGTGCGTTCTTCTTCTGGATCAGCACCACCGCCAGATTGTCCTGATCGGTGGCCAGCGCCGCGTTCAGATCGGTTTCCACGCCGGCCAGTTCGCCCCGCGCCTTGTCCAGCCGGGCGCTGATGTCTTCGCGCCGGCGCAGGATCGAAGCCGTGGCCATCTTCAGCTTGTCATACTTGCCGATCATGGAATCGATCGCGTTCTGATAGGCGATGTCCGGATGGCGTTTTTCCACGTCGGTCAGCCATAACGAGACGAATCCCTGCCACAGGTTGGCGACCCGAGCGATCAGATTGATTTGTGCCATGTCCTATCCCTTTCCTTGCTTCGATTGCGAATGAATGCCGGCTCAGGCCGCAGTTTGCGCTGCGGCGCGACGGGCGTTGGTCTGATGCAGCGGCACCACGATGCCGGGTATGCTGGATTGCAGATCGTCGGCGACCTCGCCTTCGATCTCCTCGCGCAGGCGCAGATTGCCCACCGCCTCGCTCAGTTTGACGCCAAGTTCGTGCGAGCGTGGCGCGGCGACGATCATCTGATAAATCTCTTCCATCTGGTCCGGCATCGACAGCACCGCCGCTTCCAGCGCGGTCTTGCGGCTGAGCATGCGGCGGTGACGCGCCGCCAGCGCCTGATAATCGGCACGCGCCTTCTGCAGTTGCCGGACATCGGCTCCGGCCGGCGGTGCCGTCAGTTCCTTGTCGATGGCCTGTACCCGTGCGTCAATCTCCTTCAGGTCGATCGACGCGGCGCGGTCCACGATCACCAGCAGGGCCAATTGGGCGTACAGAAAATCCATACTGGCTTCATCGAGCTTGTCGATGTCGCGTTCGGAAAACTGGCTGCCATGATCGCCGGCCAGTCGATACAACGAATCGATGCGTTGCCGCATCTGCGAGAAGATGTTCAGGGTCCGGTCGTACTGCTTGCCGTTCGGCGAACGCCGGCTGATTTCATCGAGCAGGTGGTTGCGCGCATCCTGCCGCGCCCGTTGCCGATATTTGCGGTCGATCTTCTCGCGATAGGTGATCGACGCCGGGATGAACATCGAGGCGATGACGTCGCCGGCAACAAACGCGATCAGCGGCAGGGCGCCGATGCCGAAACCAAACGGAATCGACAACACCGCCGCCGCCGCCGTGGAAGCGAGAAAGGCATAGACATTGCCCTGGCTGGTCAGCCATTCGCGCAGATAGGGCGGCTTCTGATCTTCTGCCATGACGGCTTAGACGGTGACCCGCAAGGAACCCTTGCCGGGGCTGACCCGATGCAGCTTTTCCAGTATCCGCTCGCTCAACTCGACCGCTTCCGGCGAACGCTGCCAATCGAGCGAACGCGGGCGCGGCGCGTGGATGGTGAAGTCATCCGCGACGTTGGCCGGCTGCGTCGACAGGACCACGACGCGATCGCCCAGCATCAGCGCTTCGGTGACGTCATGCGTCACGAACACGATCAGACAGGGCCGTTCGCGGTACAGCTTGATCAGCAGGTGCTGCATTTCCTCGCGGGTCTGCGCGTCGAGCGCACCGAACGGCTCGTCCATCAGCAGGATGCGCGGCTGCAGGACCAGTGCGCGCGCCAATGCCACACGCTGGTTCTGGCCGCCGGACAACTGGGCCGGATGCAGCGCCTTCTTGTCGGCCAGGCCGACCGCGTCCAGCATGTGCTCGACCCGTGCCCGCCATTCCTTTTCCGGCACGCGCTCGCGCCAGAGCTTGAAGCGGAACGGAAACGCGATGTTGTCGTAAACGCTGAGGTCGGGCCGATTGGCATAACGCTGGAACACCATCACGGCATCGTCATGCGGCCCGTGGCAGGGCTGGCCGTCGATGCTGATCGTACCGGAGGTCGGCGTCTTGACGTTGAGCGGACGCACGCCGCCCATCATGTTCAGCAGCGTGCTCTTGCCGCTGCCGGACGGCCCCAGCAACATGTTGATGCCGGGCCGTTCGAAGTTCAGGTCGACGCCGCCGATGACCCGGGTGACACCACCGCCAGGTGCCGGGTAGTCCTGGACGACCTGATTCAACGTCAGACTGACCGCATGTTCGCTTGGCGCACTGGTAGTTGCCGGCACGCTCGGGTGGGTGGTTTCGCTCACTGATGCGTCTCCCAGGGGAACAGGCGCGCCTTGAAATAACGCATCAACTGGTAAGTGACCAACGCCAGCACGATGATGACAATGATGCCGGCAAACACTTGGTCCCAGGCACTGAACCGGCGTGCGTTCTGGATCAGTTGGCCGAGACCGACCCTGGCATTCACGTATTCAGCCACGGTAATGTAGGTCCACATCACCGAAACCGCGACGATCAGCGCGTCGGCAATGCGCGGCATGGCCATCGGCAACACCGCCTGCCGAATGCATTCCCAGGGCGTGGCGCCGAGGTCGCGGGCGCCGATCCAGTGGCTTTGCGGCACCGCCTGGATCGCGTCGCGCACCATCGGAATCAGATACACCACGGCGCCGATGAACAGGAAGGCGATCTTCATCGCCTCGTCGATGCCCAGCCACATCACCAGGATCGGCAGCAGCGCCACCACCGGCGCCGAGCGGAACGGATCAACCAACGGCGACAGCGCAGCATTGATGCGTGGCGAAGCGCCCATCGCCACCCCGATCGGAATGCCGATCAGCACCACCAGCACGCCGGCGGCGAGCATCCGGCCAACCGACCACAGCGTGGCCTCCGCCAGCATGCTCTCGCCGTTGTGCCAGAACAGATAGCCGAACGCGGACAGCACATCCCAGGGCGCCGGCAAGCGGTTCGGCCCGACCACACCGAAGCCCGACAGCGCGCTCCACAGCAGCAACACCGCGCCCACCGACAGCAGCGCCAACTGGCGCCGCATGCGCGGACTTGGCTGGACGTAGGGATTCCAGAATTCGGACATCAGATCAGCGTCCGCCGAACACGGCAATCCGGGTGCTGCGGTTCATCGCCTGGCAGTCTTCCAGCGACATGCCTTCCGCCGCCGGATTCTGTTCGTTGCACAGTGGGCGATCCGGACCGTTGCCGACGATCTTGAAGCGGTCCTTCGGGAACTCCCATTGCGCCGCCAAATACTCCACCACGGCGCGCGCGCGGGCTTCCGACAGACGCATGTTGATGGCCCGCGAACCGCTGGCGTCGGTGTTGCCGCTGATCTCGAAGTAGGCCTTGCCGTTGTTCTCGATGAACGGAACCATCTCGGTATCGACACTGCGCTGGGCGCGCTTGGTCAGATCGGCCGAGGCCTTGGCAAAGCTGACCATGACCGGCTTGGTGACGATGGCCGTACTGCGGGCGCTTTCCTGCAAGCCGGCCTGACTGAAGGTCTCGGTCGGCTTGGCGGCAGCAGTCACCGCTTCGCGGTTCTGGTTGAGCAGGTTCTGAATGAAGCGGTAATCGAAGCTGTCCTGCGCCGGAATCACTGGCGAATTGGGATTGGCCAGTGCGCCGGCGGCTCGATATATCTGGTCAAAGCGGCGATACACCCGCTCGTAATGGTTGGTGCCGCCGACCAGACCCAGGATGCGGGCGTTATCTTCGATGCCGGTCCAGACCAGATTGGCAAACAGGCTCTTGATGAACGGCCGGCCTTCCTTGTCCGCCAGCAGTTTGAAGAACTCCTCGGTCTTGACCAGCGCATCGACCGCCAGGTCCGGATTGGCGCGCGCCACCTTGACGCCTTCCATCCAGCCATCGACAAACTTCTGGACCTGGGCCTGACCTTCCGACGAAGCGAGCAGGCGCGAATCGCAGACCATCACGTCATAGATCAGGTTGGTCGCGGTTTTGGTCGAATACACCACCTTGGATCCCGGCACATTGCGCAACGCCAGCGCCAGATCCGGATCCCACAAAACGGCGGCCTCCACCGCGCCGGTCTCGAAGGCGGCGCGCACCCCGGCGGTGCCTTCCTCGGCATTGATGAACACGGTGCGGATGCTTTCCTTGCGCCGCGCCGACAGCGACGAGCTTTCGATAGCGTCGATCAGCATGCCGTGCGACGGCGTGAATTCCAGCAACGCCACCTTGCGGCCGGCCAGGTCCTCAACCGAGCGCACCGCCGGATCACGGGAAATCACAGCATCGCCACCCTGGGTGTTGTCGACGATCATCACCGCACGCGCATCCAGCTTGGCGTTGCGCAGGTTAGGCTGTTCCTGCGCCCAGAAATCGGAGGTGCGCCAGGCGCATTGGGCCGCGCCGGATTCGAAGATGGTGGACAACGTCGGGATGTCGTCCTGGATCACGAACTCGATGTTGGCGCCCTTCTGGGCGTAGATCGAACCGGGTTGCGTGGTCAGGCTGTTGCCGTTGGCAACCAGCGCAGGTGCATAGCCGTGGAAGCTGACAATGCTGACCTTCAGCGGTTTGCCGGCACCGGGCAGTCCGCCGCCACCGCTGCCGAAAATCTTGCCCAGCGTTGAACCGCCCGCAGCGGATTCACTTGCCGGTTGTCCACTCTGGACGCTGTCACCGGACTTGCCAAAACGCTCCTTGAGTCCGAAATTCCAGGCAGCGGAGGCAGCCGCCGCCAAAACGATGACCGTGACCAGACCTTTTGCCAACGGGGTGAGTTGAGCCATGTGCGGTACTCCTGATGTGAATTATTCGGTTTCGGGCTATTGGGTTTCGAGCTACGGGGTTTCACTGTAGCCCGCCGGAATCTCGCCCAGCCGCTCAATTTCCTGATCCAGCCGGCGCTGCTCCCGGGCAACGGTTTCGCGAGCGGCGCGCTGGCCACCTTCGATGGCGGCAATCTCCTGCGCCGAGCGGGTGATTTCCCGCTCCAGCAATTGTTCAAGCTGGGCGATCTGGGCGCGGATCTCGGCCACCGTGTTCTCCAGCGCATGCTTGCCATCGGCGATGCGGTCGCCGGCCTGCTGCGCGGCGGCCTCCAGTTGCTGGCTCAAACCCTGCCGATGGGCGGTCAGCACGGCAATCTTTTGATTCGCATCCTGCACCGGATCGGCAATGCTCCAGTTGTCATCGGCCGCATCCATGGCCATCACCGCCGCCTTGCGGGTAACGCTGTCCATGCTGCGCAGACCATCGAGCAGGCGCAACAGTTTTTCGGCCGGAAACGGCGACGGCGGCATGCCGGCCTGCTGATAGATCACCTCGAACGGCATCGCCTCCTGGATGTCACCAGCGGGCACGTCCGCAGCCGGCGCATACGGGGTTGCTTCGACCGGCGCGCCGTCGGGAATCGATGGGCTGGACTCGTCCGGCATTTCAGCAAGCGCCTCAGCCTCGCTATCGTCCGTCGGTTCAACCAGTTTTGCCTTGACCAAGAAACTCATCAATCCTTTCATGCCCGTCCCCAGTATTTTTTGCCCGCCAGACTCTAGTAATGTCACAAGCCCAGGTCAATGCCATCTCGGTAAAGAGTTGCTTTCGCCAGGAAGTCTATGCTGGCGCGGCTGACTGCGCGCGCTGCCTCGGTCGGTGCCCTGCCAGCGGTGCTCATCTTCGGATTCGCATCTCACCGCCGCACTTCGGCCTTATGTGGAGCTCCACATAAGGCCGAGAAGTCAGCATTCGACTTTCCATGTTCAAGGCCAGCTTTCCAATTCATTTCCGGTCAGCCAGATGAGATCGAGTGTTCACTTTCATGAGCAATCGCAATCGTTTGCGTGCGAATGAATTCGCACCTACCTCAGTCACGCGTATCACCAGGATCACACCCCACCCGCTTTTCCAGCTTGTCTTCCAGATGTAACCGCGCTGTCATCTGGCTATGACACATTGGCTGCCATGCCAGCCGTTCGCTCTGTCTTCATTTCGGATGTCCACTTGGGCACCCGTGCCTGCCAGGCGGACAGCCTGGTCGCTTTCCTGCGTGATTTCCCCGCCCAGCATTTGTTTCTGATCGGCGACATCATCGATTTCTGGGGGATGAGCCGCAGCATCCACTGGAGTCCGGCGCAAAACACCGTGATCCAGAAAGTGCTCAAGCGCGCTCGGCATGGGGAAAAGGTTGTGTTCGTGCCGGGCAATCACGATGAGGCACTGCGCGATTACTGCGAAACGGCGTTCGGCGATATCCGGGTCGAGCGCGAGTACATCCATGAAACGGCAGATGGTCGCCGCCTGCTGCTCACGCATGGCGACGATTTCGATCAGGTCACCCGGCATCATCGCTGGGTGGCGGTGCTGGGCGATGCCGCCTACAACCTGCTGGTGCGGCTCAACGGCTGGCTGTCGCGGCTGCGCCGCCTGTTCGGTATCGCCGGCTACTGGTCGCTGGCGGGTTACGCCAAACGGCGGGTGAAAACCGCGCTGCAATTCATCTTCGATTTCGAGGACTCGGTCATTCGCCATGTCCGCGAACGCGGCCTTGACGGCGTCATCTGCGGCCACATCCACTGGGCGGCGCTGAAGGAGGTGGAAGGCCTGACCTATGCCAACTGCGGCGACTGGGTCGATTCGTGCAGCGCCATCGTCGAACACCTCGACGGCCGCCTGGAAATGGTGGAATGGCGCACGCTGTGCAAGCTGCCGCGCAGCGCCTTCGAAGCCGATCCACGTCTGGTGGAAATCGACTGATGTCACCATATCTGGCTCACCGCTTCGGCGAGACAACTACCCTGCGCGCGCTGATGGTGTCCGACGTGTACTTTCCGCGCATCAATGGCGTTTCCACTTCCATCGAGACCTTTCGCGGCGCGCTCGCCACGCAGGGCGTGACTACGCATCTGGTCGCGCCCGCTTACGGCAGGGAAGTGCCGTCGCCGGACATCACCCGGGTGCCTTCGCGGCCGGTCTGGGGCGACCCGGAGGATCGTCTGGCGCATTACGGCAAACTGCGCCGCGCCACGCTGGCCGCAGCCGCCGATTGCGACGTGATCCACATTCAGACGCCGTTCGCCGCGCATTACGCCGGCCTGCATGCGGCGCGCGCGTTGAACAAGCCGGTCATCGCCAGCTATCACACGTTGTTCGAGGAATATCTTCAGCACTACATACCCTGGCTGCCGGCGGCGGGTCTGCGCAGTCTGGCGCGACGCTTTTCGCGCGGCCAGTGCAATGCGCTCCACGCGGTCATCGTGCCGTCGAACGCGATGCGCGAACGACTGCGCGAATATGGTGTCACCCGCCCGATCCATGTCCTGCCGACGGGTTTGCCGGCCAGCGCCTTCACGCCGGGCGACTCGGACGGCTTCCGGGCGCAGCACGGCATTTCACCCGAGCAGCCGGTAGTGCTTTTTGTCGGGCGCGTGGCGCATGAAAAGAACATCAGCTTTCTGCTGCATGCGGTGGATATCGCGCGGCGCAGATTTCCCGACCTGCTGTTTCTGGTCACCGGCGAAGGCCCGGCCGTGACGGAACTGGAATCGCTGATGCTGCACCTCGGCCTGCGCAAACATGTCCGCTTTCTCGGTTACCTCGATCGCAAACGCGATCTGCCCGCCGCCTACGCCGCCGCCGATGCGTTCATCTTCGCCTCGCGCACCGAAACCCAGGGCCTGGTGCTGCTGGAGGCCATGGCGCAACGCTGCCCGGTGGTGGGTCTGTCGATCATGGGCACGGCGGACATCCTGGAACCGGGGCGCGGTTGCCGCATCGCGCCGCACAATCCGGCCGGCTTCGCGCAAGTCCTGATCGAACTGCTGGACGATCCGGCGGCGCGCGTCCGTCTCGGCGACGAGGCGCGTTCCTATGCCAGGGAATGGTCCGATCAGGCCCTGGCGGCAAAGCTGGCCACGCTGTATCGCGACCTGGCGCGCTGAAACAGAGGAATCAAGGTTGAAACCGCTGCGCATCCTGCTGGTCAGCGAAACCTATCCGCCCGAGATCAATGGCGTGGCGATGACCACGCAACGCTTTGTCGAGGGTCTGCGCAATCGCGGTCATTGGGTCGGCCTGGTGCGACCGCGCCAGCGCATCGAACATGACACGACGGACACCTGGCTGGTCCCCGGCCTGCCGATTCCGAATTACCCGGATTTGCGTCTCGGCATGCCGGCTTACTGGCGCCTGGGCCGCTTGATGGATCAGCTTCGCCCAGACCTGGTGCATGTCGTCACCGAGGGGCCGCTGGGCTGGGCGGCTGTATTTGCGGCACGGGCGCGCAAGTTGCCGCTCACCTCCGGCTATCACACGCATTTCGCGCAATACAGCAGCCACTATGGCATCGGCTTGCTGATGCCCTGGGTGACCGGCTGGCTCGACGCCTTGCACCGGCGTTGCCACGCCACCTTCGTGCCGACGCCGGATCTGGCCGCGCAACTCGGCGCGCGCGGCATCCCGGATGTGCGCGTGGTGGGTCGCGGCGTCGATACACAACTGTTTCATCCCGGCCGCCGCGATGCCGAACTGCGCGATCTCTGGGGTCTCGAAGACGATGATCTGGCCTGCCTGTTCGTCGGCCGCCTGGCGCCGGAAAAGAACCTTGATCTGGTGGCGCGGGCGTTCAGCGCCATCGCCGCATGCAACTCGCGCGCACGCATGATCTGGGTAGGCAACGGCCCCTCGCTGGCGAACCTGCGCCTTGCCCACCCGAACCATGTTTTTGCCGGCCCCCGCACAGGCGAAGACCTTGCCGCGCACTACGCCAGCGCCGACCTGTTTCTGTTCGGCAGCCTGACGGAAACCTGGGGCAATGTGCTGACCGAAGCGCTGGCCAGCGGTCTGGGCGTGGTGACCTACCGACGCGCGGCGGCAGAGGTGTTGATACGCGGCTGGGAAAACGGCATCGCAGTGAAACCGGACGACAGCGAAGCCTTCATCAAGGCCGCCACGACGCTGGCTGGCGACAAGGCATTGCGACAAAGCCTGGGTGAACAGGCCAGCCGGGGCATGCGCGAACATGCCTGGGCACACATCATCGAGCAGTTTGAAGCGGCGTTGCGCGAGATCTCGGCAAGCCGTTAGAAATCAATGCAGGAACCGCAGTTGACCGGGCTGTAGGTGCGAATTTATTTGCATAATCAACCGCTTGCGCGCGAATAAATTCGCACCTACATATCCAGCGCAACCGATTGAAATACAAAGTCATTCAACATCAACTGCCGTTTTCAGGATCAATCATCCGCCTCGGCCGGTTCATCCAGATATTTCTGTAACCTGCGTTCGAACACATGCCGGTCGAAGCGCCATTCCTCCAGCAAGTCTATCGCCAGTTCAAACGGTTTCTTTTCCAGGTTGTAGAGGCAGCCGAGGTTGAATGAACCGGCTGACTCCAGCGCGATGCAGAGGTCTTTCAGGTCGGAACAGGCCTTGTCATCGGGGTTTTTTCGGATGAACTTGGCAATATTCTTGACGGCGTTGGACATGATGTTTGCTTCCTTACCAATGTAATGCCCGCAAGCGGGCGGATTTCTTGTGTTGATGCGACCGCATGCGGCGGGCGATGTCATCCAGCATGGCAATGGCATCCAGCACGAACGGCCCCTTGTTCAACATGACGCATTCGGCGCGCTCCGACATGGCGGCATCGGTCATCTCGGCGCGCGAAGGCAGGTTTTCCTTGATCAACTGCTCGAACACCTGGGTCGCCCACACCACCGGCACATGCGCCGCTTCCGCCAACCATAATATTTCCTCCTGAATCTCGGCCAGACGGCTCCAGCCGATTTCCACCGCCAGGTCGCCGCGCGCGATCATCAAGCCGAACGGGCCGCGACTGGCGCCATGCACGATGATTTCCGGCAGATTGGCCACCGCGCGCCGGGTTTCGATCTTGGCGATGCGGCCCAGACCAGCCGCCCCACGCGCTTCGAGTTCATCCGCCAGGCGATCCATATCCGCCGCCGACTGGACGAAAGAATAGCCCACGATGTCGGCTTCGCGCGCGACGAAATCCAGATCGATCAAATCCTTTTCACCCAAGGCCGGCAGCACCAGATCGCTGTCCGGGAAATTCAACCCCTTGGCGGGCCGAATCTTGTCGCCTTCCGGCCTGGCGTGGATGATTTTCAGCCAGGCGCCGGCCTCCGTCAGCATTTCGACTTCAGCGCCGATCTGGCCGTCATCAATGAACACCCGTTCGCCGACACGCAAGCTGTCCAGCACTTCCGGCTGCGCGCAGGGGATGCGGCCGGCATAGCCTTCCTCCTCGCCGACTTCGCCGGGGGATGCGTCACGCGACAGCAGGATGTGGTCGCCGATATGCACCAGCAATACTTCCGGGCTGGATTCCAGTTCGCCTACCCGGGTCAGCCGATGCTTGCCGGCGCCTGACAGATGCCGCAACTCGCAGCCCATTTCGAGCCAGACCGAATCCGCGCTACAGGCCAGCAGGTGTGCTTCGCCCATGCGTTCCAGCACGTTGAGGATGCGCTTCTTGCCGCGTGTATCGATGATCTCGACCAGATCGCCCGGTTGCAGGCGGGCAAGCCAGTCCCGCCCGACGCTGATGCGCGGATATCCCGCCAGCCCGGTGGCGCCGCGCAACCCCGGCCCGCCCGGCTCGCCGCTGGCATCGAACAGAAAATAGGCCGGCGCACGCGTATCGCCGCGCTCGTCGCGCGTCGGCTTCAGGCGCAAACGTCCCGGGCTGGCAACCATGTCGCCGGTACGCAATTTCGGCCCGGCCAGGTCCATGTGAATCAGACAGTTTCGGCCCGTCGCCCTGGTGGCAGAGCGGATGTTGTCGATCATCGCGCGCCAGGTGGCGGCGTCGTCATGCGCGCAATTGATGCGCGCGATATCCATGCCGCGCTCGATCAGATCGCGCACAAAGCGCGGCTCGCCGGCGGCTGCCGACGGCAAGGTGACCATGATGCGGGTGCGTCTTTGCTTGGGTTCCTTGCCAAGCAGACGTTGTGTGTTCTGCTTCAGGCGCTTGTCGCCGCGCCGGTTGTCGCGCCCCGGATGCAGCAGCGCCGCTTCGCCTGGTGTCACGCCGCCGATCGCATCCAGCGCCAGAGCGACGGCATCCAGCGTGGCGATGACATGACCTTCGCAGCGTCCGAGCGAGGACAACCCCAGTTCCGACAAGCGTTCCTGCAAAACGCGCAAATCTTCGCGGCGCAGTGCGATGTAGGCGGCCAGGTTGGCCGCGTCCTGAACAAAATCGGATGAGGCGAGTACGGACTGCCATGCCGCAAGCAACGCGCCTTGACCCGTCACCACCTTGCCACGCAGTTCGGTCAGCGCGAGTTGTAACTCGGAAAGTGAGGGCATGACCTGAGCGTGAATGCGTCCGCGTGAAAGCGGGCAGCATACCTAGCCCAGATGACAACAGGATTAAGGATTTATTACAGCGTGGCCTTGCCGGATCAGCCAAAGCGGCCGGTGATGTAATCCTCGGTCTGCTTCTGCGTCGGCTTCACGAACAGTTTGTCGGTATTGCCGAACTCGATCAGTTCACCCAGATACATGAAGGCGGTGAAATCGGAAATACGCGCCGCCTGCTGCATGTTGTGGGTGACGATGGCGATGGTGTATTCGTTTTTCAGTTCGTTGATCAGTTCTTCGATCTTGGCTGTGGAAATCGGGTCCAGCGCGGAGGTCGGTTCGTCGAGCAGGACGATTTCAGGCTTCACCGCGATGGTGCGGGCAATGCACAAACGCTGTTGCTGGCCGCCTGACAACGACAGGCCGCTTTGCTGCAGCTTGTTCTTGGTTTCTTCCCAGATCGCAGCCTTGCGCAGCGCCCATTCGACGCGCTCGTCCATATCCGAACTCGACAGCTTTTCATAAAGCCGCACACCGAAAGCGATGTTTTCGTAGATGGTCATCGGGAACGGCGTCGGCTTCTGAAACACCATGCCGATCTTGGCGCGCACCAGGTTTACATCCTGTTTCTTGTCGAGCAGGTTCTTGCCATGAAAGTTGATCTGGCCTTCGGCGCGCTGGCCCGGGTACAGGTCATACATGCGGTTGAAAGTGCGCAGCAGGGTGGATTTTCCGCAACCTGAAGGGCCGATGAACGCGGTTACCTGGCTCTTTGCGATGTCCAGCGAGACATTGGTCAGGCCGCGAAAGTCGCCGTAATAGAAATTCAGGTCTCGGATGGACAGGATGGCTTCGCCATTGGCTGTAGTTTGGCTGGTGGACATTCGTTACTCCGGATTCAAGCTGAAACTTTATTGCGGAACAGAACACGCGCGATGATGTTGATGGCAAGCACGATCAAAGCGATCAACAGCGCGCCGCCCCAGGCCAGGCTGACCCAGTTGTCGTATGGACTCATGGCGAACTGGAAGATGACCACAGGCAGATTGCCCATCGGTTGAGACATGTCGGTGCTGAAGAACTGATTGTTCAGCGCGGTAAACAGCAACGGCGCGGTTTCGCCCATGACGCGGGCGATGGCGAGCAGGATGCCGGTCACGACACCGGCCTTGACCGCGCGCAGGGTGACTTTCAATGACACCTGCCAGCGCGGCGCACCAACGGCAAATGCGGCTTCGCGCAGCGCGGTGGGAACCAGCAGCAGCATGTTTTCGGTTGTGCGCACCACAACCGGAATAGCGATCAAGGACAGTGCAAGCGAGCCCGCCCAACCCGAGAAGCCCCCCAGTGTCGCCACCACCAGCGCGTAAACAAACAAGCCGACCACGATGGACGGCGCCGACAGCATGATGTCGGTGACGAAACGGGTGGTTGCGGCGAATTTCGAGGTGGTTCCGTATTCAGCCAGATAGATGCCGGCAAGGATGCCGATCGGCGTCGAAACCAGGGTCGTCACGCCGATAATCATCAGGCTGCCGACGATGGCGTTGCGCAAACCGCCGCCCTCGGAGCCCGGTGCAGGCGTGTCCTGCGTGAAGAAGTCCCAGCTCAAGGCGTTGAAGCCGTTATAGAACAGGGTCCAGAGGATCCACATCAAGGCAGCCAGACCAAAGGCCATGGCGATCATCGACAGCGCGATGCCGATGCGGTTGATCAGGATGCGACGGGAATAAAGATTCATGGCTGGGCTCCTGCGATCCTGCTTATATGCCTTGCTTGGCGATACCGCGCTTGATCAACCATTGGGAAATGGCCAGCACGATGAAGGTGATGATGAACAGCACCAGACCAAGCGCAAACAACGACGAAATATGCAAACCGGGATCGGCTTCGCCAAACTCGTTGGCCAGCGTGGAGGCGATCGAGGTGCCCGGCGCAAACAGACTGCCGACGATGCGGTTGGCATTGCCGATGACGAAGGTGACCGCCATAGTTTCACCCAGCGCTCGACCGAGGCCGAGCATGATGCCGCCAATAACACCGACGCGGGTATAGGGCAGGACGATATTGGTGACCACTTCCCAGGTCGTGCAACCAACGCCATAAGCCGACTCTTTAAGTTGCGGCGGCACCGTTTCGAACACGTCGCGCATCACCGAAGCAACAAACGGAATCACCATCAGCGACAACACGATGCCGGCTGTGAGAATACCGATGCCGATGGGTGGGCCGGCAAACCAGCCACTGATGATCGGGGTATCGCCCACCAGTTCCTGGAGATACGGTTGCACATGCTCGGCAAACAGCGGCGCAAACACAAACAGACCCCAGATACCGTAGATGATGGAAGGCACCCCGGCGAGGAGTTCGATGGCAGTGCCAAGCGGCCGGCGCAGCCAGACCGGGCAGGTTTCGGTGAGGAACAGCGCGATGCCAAAGCTGACCGGTACCGCGATGATCAGCGCGATGACCGATGTCACCACCGTGCCGTAGATGGCACTCAATGCACCGTACTGGTCTTCCGGCACGTTCCAGACATTGGTCCACAGGAAACCCAGACCGAATTCCCTGAATACCGGCATCGCTTCGATCGCCAGCGAAATCAGAATACCCACGAGTGCCGCCAGCACAATAAAGGCAAACACCAGCGTGACCTGATGGAAAAACATGTCCTGCAGCTTGAATTTTCTGACCTGCGCGGCATGCACATCGACGGGGGTAGTCGCTTCGCTCATGGCGATCTTTCCTGATTGAATTGGACGTTCTTCGGAAAACCCCTTCACTTCAGGAGGCTTCCGGAGAAAGTCCGGGCGCGGAAGCAGCTTCCGCGCCCGGACCGATGCAGCATTTTGTTACTTGATGTTCTTCATTTCGGCTTCAACCATCTTCACCACGTTGGCGGGCAGAGGCACGAAACCCAGATCTTCGGCCATTTTCTGGCCGTTGTTCAGCGACCAGGTGAAGAAATCGACCACGCCTTTCTGTTTGGATGCATCTGCGCCCTTTTCATAGGCCAGGATGTAGGTTGCGCTGGTGATCGGCCAGGCATTCTTGTGGCTTTGGTCGAGCAGGTCGGGGGCCATGCCCTTGACCTTGAAGTTGGCGCCGGCGGCAGCATCGGCGACGGCATCCTGATTCGGCACGATGTAGTTGCCGGCCTTGTTCTTCAAAGCAACAAAGTTCATCTTGTTTTTCATCGCATCGGCGATATCGACATAGCCGATGGTGCCGGCGATCTTCTGCACGTTCGCGGCGACACCCGGGTTGCCCTTGCCGCCGACGCCGTTAACGGGCCAGTTCACCGTGTTGCCGGCGCCGACGTCGCGCATGAAGCTCATGGATTGCTTGGCCATATAGTGGCTGAAGGCGTAGGTGGTACCGGAACCATCGGAACGATGCGCCACAGTCACGGCCAGGTCAGGCAGCTTGAGACCGGGGTTCAGCTTGGCGATGGCAGGATCATTCCACTTCTTGATGGCGCCGCGGAACAGGTCGGCGGCAGTCGCGCCGTCCAGCTTCAACTTGCCGGATTGAATACCGGGCACGTTGATCACGATGGTCACGCCACCCATGACGGTCGGCACTTGCACCAGACCTGCGGCATCCAGATCAGACTCCTTGACCGGCGCGTCAGTACCACCAAACTCAACGGTCTTGGCCTTGATCTGCTTGACGCCGCCGGATGAACCGATGCCCTGGTAGTTGACCTGGTTACCGGTTGCAGCTTTGTAGGCCTCGGCCCACTTGGTGTAAACGGCATAGGGGAATGTGGCGCCGGCGCCGGTGATATCAACCGCCAGCGCGGACAGACTCAGCGACATGGCGGCTACAAGGGTGGAAAGCTTCAGCAGGGTACGTTGGGTATTCATATTCGATCTCCAGACAGTTGCGTCTTCAGTTAATGACCAACGCAGCTTATCTGCCAAATATTACAAACCCATGACGACCGTAACAATTCTCCATTTGCGGCTTACAGAACATGGTTGCCGCGCCACGGAACACGGCCATCAGGACAACGGCTCCGGCCAGGTTATTCGGGGTGAAACCGGATACGTTTCTACACACCGGCCGCCAACCTTACGGCATCGGCGATGCTGTCGGCGGTGCGCCGAACCTGCGCCTCGTCGCGGCCTTCCACCATGACCCGGATCAAAGGTTCGGTGCCGGAAGCGCGCAACACAACACGACCGCTATCGCCCAATTCGGCCTCAACATCCGCCACGGCTTGCGCCACGCCGGCATGACCATCCGTCTTGAAGCCCTTGGCGACGCGTACATTAAGCAAAATCTGCGGAAAGGCCGGGCAGTTGCGGGTGTAGTCCGCCAGCGTGCGGCCGGAACCGCGCAATGCCGCCAGCACCTGCAACGCAGAAACGATGCCATCGCCTGTGGTGTGCTTGTCGAGACAGAGGATGTGCCCCGATGCCTCGCCGCCGAGCAGCCAGCCGTTCTGCTGCAACAGTTCCAGCACGTAGCGATCGCCGACCTTGGCGCGCTTGAATTCGCAACCCAGCGCCTTCAGCGCCAGTTCCGCGCCCAGATTGGTCATCAGCGTGCCAACCACGCCCCCCAGGCAATGGCCGCTTTCCTTGCGGTAACGGGCGATGGCATAGATCAGTTTGTCGCCATCCATGATCTGGCCGCTGGCATCGGCCATCATCAGCCGGTCGCCGTCGCCGTCAAGCGCAACACCGACATCGGCGCGGTGTTTGCGCACGGCGCGCGACAGGGTGTCGGTGTGGGTGGCGCCGCATTCCTTGTTGATGTTCATGCCATTGGGTTCGTTGGCGATGGGGATGACATCGGCGCCCAGTTCGTGAAACACATGCGGCGCGATGTGATAGCCGGCGCCATTGGCGCAATCCACCACGATACGCATGCCGCGCAGGTCCATATCGGTGGGGAAGGTGCTCTTGCAGAACTCGATGTAGCGCGCGGCGGAGTCTTCCACCCGCTTGACCCGGCCTAGTTGCCTGGAAGAAGCCGTTTTCATGGGCTGATCAAGCGCCGCCTCGATGGCCAGCTCGACTTCATCGGGCAGCTTGGCGCCCCGCGCCGAGAAAAACTTGATGCCGTTGTCCTCGAACGGGTTGTGCGAGGCGGAGATCACCACGCCAGCCTGCAAGCGCAGGGCGCGAGTCAGGTAGGCGACCCCGGGTGTCGGCATCGGCCCGGTAAGACGTACATCCACCCCCGCTGCCGTGAGGCCGGCCTGCAATGCGGATTCGAGCATGTAACCGGATACGCGCGTGTCCTTGCCGATCAACACGGTCGGATGCTCGCCGTGCATGGCTTCGACTTCCGCCGCCGCCAGCACCTTGCCGGCGGCGTATCCCAGCCGCATGGCGAATTCCGGGGTGATCGGATCTTCTCCGACCCTGCCGCGCACGCCATCGGTACCAAAATATTTCCTGCTCATGCCTGTTCTCCGAAATTCAATTCCTGCCATAAACGCATGGCTTCAACGGTTTCCCGCACGTCATGCACGCGCACCACGGCCACTCCGCGCTGTACCGCCAGCAATGCCGCTACAACGCTCGGCAGGAGCCGGTCTTCGGTGGCGCGCCCGGTGAGCGCACCGAGGAATGACTTGCGTGAAACCCCCGCCAGCACCGGCGCGATATCGGCCAGGTCAGCCAGATTCTTGAATAGCGCCAGATTGTGCGCCAGGGTCTTGCCGAAGCCGAAACCGGGGTCGATCAGCAGTCGGGTCGAGTCGATTCCTGCAGCCCGCGCGGCATGCAGACGCTGGCGCAGATAGGCTGCAACCTCTGCCACTACCTCGGTGTAAGCCGGATCGACCTGCATGTTCTTCGGCATGCCGCGCATGTGCATCAGACACAGGCCGCAACTGGAATCGGATACCGCCTGCAACGCCCCGGGCGCCTCCAGGCCATGTACATCGTTGATCATGTCTGCGCCCGCAGCGAGCGCGGCGGCCATCACCTCCGGCTTCATGGTATCGACCGACAAAGCAACTTCGGCGCCTCGCAAAGCTTCAATGACCGGGATGACACGAGCAATTTCTTCTTCCGCCTGGACTGGCGCACTGCCCGGCCGTGTCGATTCGCCGCCGATATCCAGGATGTCGGCGCCCTCGGCCTGCAATTTCAGGCCATGTTCGATCGCTCGCTGCGCCGAAAAATAGCGACCTCCATCCGAGAAGGAGTCTGGGGTGACGTTGACGATCCCCATGACCAGGGGTTGCGCCAGCGACAGGCGGAAACGTCCGCATTGAAAGTGGGTCATGTATCGATACCTGCAGGCAAGGCGGAAATGAACAGGGGCGGCCTGGGCCGCCCCTGTTTGTCAGCGCTGAAACAGACCGATCAAGCTTCTTCAGCCGGCGTGGTGGTGGGAGCCGGTACTTCGGCCTTGCCACTTGGCGGCGGCGTGTTGGCGCTGCTGACCGGCGGAGTGACCGGTTTCGGCGGATGCGGCTCCTGGCCGGCCATGATGGCGTCGATCTGCTCGGCGTCGATGGTTTCCCATTCCAGCAAGGCTTTGGTCATACGCTCGACCTTGTCGCGGTTTTCTTCCAGCGTTGTGCGCGCCAAAGCATATTGCTGGTCGATGATGCGACGGACTTCCTCATCGACCTTGCGCATGGTTTCCTCGGACATGCTCTTGTGCGTGGTGACCGAACGGCCGAGGAAAATTTCGCCTTCCTCTTCGCCGTAGACCATCGGCCCCAACGCATCCGACATACCCCACTGGGTGACCATGCGGCGAGCCAGATCGGTGGCGCGCTGGAAGTCGTTCGACGCACCGGTGGTCATCTGATTCATGAACAGTTCTTCGGCAATTCGACCGCCAAACAACACGGCGATGGTGGACATCAGGCGCGTTCTGTCCTGGCTGTAGCGATCCTCCGTCGGAAGTTGCATGGTGACACCAAGGGCGCGACCACGCGGAATGATGGTGACCTTGTGGACCGGGTCGGTCTTCGGCATCAACTTGGCGACCACGGCGTGGCCGGACTCGTGATAGGCCGTGTTCCTGCGCTCTTCCTCCGGCATGATCATCGAGCGGCGCTCGGCGCCCATCATGATCTTGTCCTTGGCGCGTTCGAAATCTTCCATGTCGACCACGCGCTTGTTGGAGCGGGCGGCGAACAGCGCCGCCTCATTCACCAGGTTGGCCAGATCGGCGCCGGAGAAACCCGGCGTGCCGCGCGCAATGATGTCGGCCTTGACGTCCTGCGACATCGGCACCTTGCGCATGTGGACCAGCAGAATCTGCTCGCGACCGCGAATGTCAGGCAAGGGCACGACCACCTGGCGGTCGAAACGGCCCGGGCGCAGCAACGCAGGGTCGAGCACGTCGGGACGGTTGGTGGCGGCGATGACGATGACACCGACGGTGGCTTCGAAGCCATCCATTTCCACCAGAAGCTGGTTCAGGGTCTGCTCACGCTCGTCGTTGCCGCCGCCCATGCCGGCGCCGCGCTGGCGACCCACGGCGTCGATTTCGTCGATGAAGATGATGCACGGCGATTGCTTCTTGGCCTGCTCGAACATGTCGCGCACGCGCGCGGCGCCGACACCGACAAACATTTCGACGAAGTCGGAACCGGAAATCGAGAAGAACGGCACTTTCGCCTCTCCGGCAATGGACTTCGCCAGCAAGGTCTTGCCGGTACCCGGCGAGCCGACCATCAGAACGCCACGCGGAATACGTCCGCCGAGTTTCTGGAAGCGGGATGGATCGCGCAGGAACTCGACCAGTTCACCGACTTCTTCCTTGGCTTCGTCGCAACCCGCGACGTCGGCGAAGGTGACCAGATTGCTGTCCTGATCGAGCAGGCGCGCCTTGCTCTTGCCGAAGGAGAATGCGCCGCCCTTGCCGCCGCCCTGCATCTGGCGCATGAAGAACACCCATACACCAATCAGCAGCAACATCGGGAACCAGGACACGAAGATGCTCATCAGCATTGAAGGCTGTTCTTCCGGCTTTGCTTCGACCTGAACACCGGCCTTTAACAGATCGGATACCAGCCACGGATCGGACGGAGCATAGGTGGTGAAGCGACGACCATCGACGCCAACGCCGCGCAGGACATGGTTTTCAATGGTGACTTTGGCAACCTGGCCCTGCTTCACCTGCTCGATGAAGGTGGAATAGTCGATCTGCGATTGCACCGTTTGACGTGTGTTGAACTGGTTGAACACCGTCATCAGCACAAGGGCGATGACCAGCCAGATGCCGACATTCTTGAAAAGATTATTCAATTTGACTCCTTTGCGGCTTTACTGCCGCGGACAGGCGAAGTTAGACCAATTCCGGCCCGGATTCAATCGAGCCGGTCGCCTTCAATCCCCGGCCCAACAAATACACCTCGCGGCTGCTATCACGAGAAGCTTTCGGCTTGCGTACGACCACCGACTTGAAAATGCCCCGTATCTGCTTCATGAAATCTTCAAATCCCGCACCCTGGAATACCTTGACCAGAAATGCGCCGTCCGGTTTCAACCATTCAGCAGAAAATTCCAGCGCCAGTTCCGCCAGGGTGTAAATCCGCGCCTGATCGGAAACAATCACGCCTGTGATATTGGGCGCCATATCACTTAATACAAGGTCGGCCTTGCCGCCATGCAGGCGTTGCACCAGTTCATCCAGGGTAGCTTGTTCGGTGAAATCACCCTGCAGAAAATCCACCCCGTTGAGACCGACCATTTCCAGCAGATCGATCCCGACAATGCGACCCTGGCCATGCATGCGCTCCAGTGCGACCTGGCACCAGCCCCCCGGCGCGCAGCCAAGATCAACCAGAGACGCGCCCGCTTTCAGTAGACGGTCGCGGTCATCAATTTCCATCAATTTGTAGGCGGATCGTGAGCGATACCCCTGCTCGACCGATTGTTTGACGTAGAAGTCATTGACGTGTCGCTGATGCCAGACCCGGGATTTAGCTTGTCGTTTCACTGAACACACCTCATGGACTACTATCACTCCCCTTTTTTTGACCTTCTATCCAGACAGGACCATGCATGCTCGAATTGACTGTAGAACAGCGCAAATATCTGAAAGCACAAGCGCACGCTTTAAAGCCCGTGGTCATGATCGGCGCTCAGGGCCTCAGCGAGGCGGTGTTGAAGGAAACCGAAAGGGCGCTTGCCGCGCATGAGTTGATCAAGATACGGGTTCTGGGTGACGAGCGGGATGCGCGCGAGGCTTATCTGGTGCAACTGTGCGAATCCCTCAATGCGGCGCCGGTGCTGCACATCGGCAAATTGCTGCTGATCTATCGCCCGGCGCTGAAACCGAGATTACTGTTACCGTGAATTCTGTTTGGCGATCAGAGCCAGGCCAAGGAGGCTCTGAATCAGATAAACCACACTGGAAACACCATGCCAGGTGGCGAAGCGATCGCGGAACAGGCTTTGCATGACGTCCTTCGGCAAAGCCGCTTCCTTGAGTTGCGCAAGAATCGGCTGAATGCCGAAATGCCCCGCCAGCGTCAGCAGGAACATCAGCAGGACAATCCAGAAGTACGCCTGCTTCAGCGCGCCGCCACCGAAGCGAACAAAACGGAACAACATCAGCCAGAGAGCGCAGGCCATGCCGATCCAGGCAATTCCGGCGAACATTTTCCCGGCCAGCATGCCGGCAAGCATGCGGTCATCCAGGTTGTAGAACAGCATCGGCGCAGCCAGATAGCCGATGGCCCAGAGGCCGCCAACCCATAAGGAAAGCGCCCAGAGGGCAAGAAGATCGGGCAGGTTTTTCACGTCAGATGTAGTGGACGTCGACAATCTCGTAATGCCGCAAGCCGCCCGGCGCATGCACATCGGCGACGTCTCCGGCATATTTTCCGATCAGGGCGCGCGCAATGGGTGAACTGACCGAGATCTTGCCTTCCTTGATATCGGCTTCATCGTCACCGACGATCTGATAACGTACTTCATCGCCGGTCTCGGCATCGACCAGTTCGACGGTCGCCCCAAACACCACGCGGCCTTCCACATCAAGATGACGAGGGTCGATGATCTGGGCATTGGCGAGCTTGCCTTCCAGATCCTTGATACGGCCCTCGATAAAACCCTGTTTCTCTTTCGCCGCGTCGTATTCCGCGTTTTCGGAGAGATCACCATGCGAGCGAGCTTCCGCGATAGCCGCGATGACGCTGGGGCGCTCGACACTCTTCAGACGTTGCAACTCATTGCGCAGCTTTTCCGCGCCGACCACCGTCAGGGGGACTTTTATCATTTGGAAAAACCTCGATTTAATGCAGACGCTTGTGCAGTTCTTGCAGGGAATAGACGGTTATTTCGCGGCGCTCCTGCATGCCGAGACAAGCGGCCTTGCCACCCGCCAATGTCGTGAAATAGGGAATGTTCTGACTAAGGGTGGCCGCGCGGATGGCAAACGAGTCCTTAACCGCGCGCTTGTCCTCGACGACATTGATGATCAACTGGATTTCCTTGTTCTTGATCATATCGACAATATGCGGCCGGCCTTCGGCCACCTTGTTGACACGGGTAACGGGTACACCTGCAACTTCAATCGCCTTGGCGGTACCTCTGGTAGCAAACAACTTGAACCCGAGATCATGCAATCGCCCTGCAATCTCGGCCACTTGTGGATGCTCGGGATTGCGCACCGAAACGAACACATTACCCTGCCTCGGCAACTTTACGCTGGCAGCATACTGGGACTTGAGGAACGCTTCACCAAAGCTTTCGCCTACCCCCATGACCTCGCCGGTGGACTTCATTTCCGGCCCAAGCAGCGGATCGACACCGGGGAATTTTCGGAACGGGAAAACAGCTTCCTTCACCGAGTAATAGGGCGGAATGATTTCCTTGACCGCGCCTTGCGATTTCAATGATTGCCCCACCATGCAGCGCGCCGCGATCTTGGCCAACGGACGCCCTGTAGCCTTGGAAACATAGGGCACTGTTCGCGAGGCGCGGGGATTGACTTCAAGCACATAAACCACGGCCTCGTCGCCATGCCCCTTGATGGCAAACTGAACATTCATCAGACCAACCACACCGAGTGCTTTCGCCATTGCGACGGTCTGCTGTCGCAGCACATCCTGAATCGCGGGCGAGAGGCTGTAGGGCGGCAGGGAACATGCGGAATCGCCGGAGTGAACACCCGCCTGCTCGATATGCTCCATGATGCCGCCGAGCAAAACATCTTCTCCATCGCACAGCGCATCGACGTCAACTTCAATCGCATCATTGAGGAAGCGATCCAGAAGAACTGGCGAGTCATTGGAAACCTTGACCGCTTCACGCATATAACGCCGTAAATCGGCTTCTTCCCGCACGATTTCCATTGCCCGCCCGCCCAGCACATAAGACGGCCGCACGACCAGCGGATAGCCGATTTCGGCGGCAAGCCGCAACGCCTCGTCCTCTGCCCGCGCTGTTCGGTTGGGCGGTTGCAGCAGTCCGAGATCGTTGATCATGATCTGAAAACGCTCTCGATCCTCGGCACGGTCGATTGCATCCGGCGATGTCCCGATGATGGGTACGCCATATTTCTCAAGATCGCGTGCCAGTTTCAAAGGCGTCTGACCGCCATATTGAACGATGACCCCGACCGGTTTCTCGATGCGCACAATTTCCAGCACATCTTCCAGCGTCAGGGGCTCGAAGTAGAGGCGATCAGAAGTGTCGTAATCGGTGGAAACCGTTTCCGGATTGCAGTTGACCATGATGGTTTCGTAACCATCCTCGCGCATCGCAAGCGCGGCATGCACACAGCAATAGTCAAACTCGATACCCTGACCAATGCGATTCGGCCCGCCACCGAGCACCATGATCTTCTTCCGATCCGAGGGATGCGACTCGCATTCCTCTTCATAGGACGAATATAGGTAAGCGGTTGATGTAGCGAATTCAGCCGCGCATGTATCCACTCGCTTGTAAACAGGATGAACAGACAAGTCCCACCGCCGCGTGCGGACAGCGTGTTGATCAGTGGACAGCAATCTGGCCAGGCGTCGATCGGAGAAACCGTTGCGCTTGAGCCGGAACAATTCTTCCCGCGACAAATCAGGTAGTGCGCGACCCCGCAAATCCTGTTCCTGCATCACCAGGTCTTCAATCTGGGCGAGAAACCAGGGGTCTATCTTGCTGATGCGTTGTACATCTTCAAATGACATGCCCACGCGGAAGGCATCTGCAACAAACCAGAGCCGTTCCGCGCCAGGATTTCCCATTTCCGCCTTTATTTCATCTTCATCGATTGATTTCTCATCCAGTCCATCCACCCCGGTTTCAAGCCCGCGCAACGCCTTCTGCAAAGACTCCTGCATGGTGCGTCCGATGGCCATGACCTCGCCGACAGACTTCATTTGAGTCGTCAGACGATCATTGGCCTGAGGAAATTTCTCGAAAGCAAAACGCGGCACCTTGGTAACCACATAGTCGATCGAAGGTTCGAAAGACGCGGGAGTTGCGCCACCTGTTATCTCGTTTTTCAGTTCATCCAGGGTATAGCCGACAGCCAGTTTTGCGGCGACTTTGGCAATGGGAAACCCGGTAGCCTTGGAAGCCAACGCGGACGAACGCGAGACGCGGGGATTCATCTCTATCACCACGATGCGCCCGTTTGCCGGGTTGATCGCGAACTGGACATTTGCCCCCCCGGTATCCACGCCAATTTCGCGCAGAACCGCAATGGAGGCATTGCGCAGAAGCTGGTACTCGCGGTCCGTCAATGTTTGAGCCGGCGCTACAGTGATCGAATCACCGGTATGCACACCCATGGGATCAAGGTTTTCAATGGAGCAGATGATGATGCAGTTGTCCGCTCGATCGCGAACCACTTCCATCTCGAACTCCTTCCAACCAATCAAGGATTCTTCAATCAACAATTCGCGTGTCGGTGAAGCTTCCAGGCCACCTTCACAGATCGTGACAAACTCCTCCATGTTGTAGGCAATACCACCACCGCTGCCACCCATGGTGAATGACGGTCGAATGATGGTCGGAAAACCGATACCGGCCTGAATCTGGATGGCTTCTTCCAAGCTGTGGGCGAGTGAAGAACGCGGGTTGGCAAGCCCGATGCGCGCCATAGCCTGCTTGAACTTTTCCCGATCTTCCGCCTTGTCGATGGCTTCCCGCGAAGCGCCGATCAGTTCAACGCCGTATTTTTCCAGTACGCCATACTTGGCCAGATCCAAGGCACAATTCAACGCAGTCTGCCCGCCCATCGTAGGAAGAATGGCATCCGGCCGTTCCATGTCCACAATGCGCTCGACCGTCTGCCAGTTGATGGGTTCGATGTAGGTTGCATCCGCCATTTCAGGATCAGTCATGATCGTGGCCGGATTCGAGTTGACCAGAATGACCCGATAACCTTCTTCTTTCAACGCCTTGCAGGCTTGAGCCCCCGAATAGTCGAACTCGCAAGCCTGACCTATGACAATCGGACCTGCGCCGATGATGAGAACAGATTGGATATCGGTACGTTTAGGCATTTCGTGCGCCGTTTTCCTGCATTAGTTTGATGAAACGATCGAACAGGTAAGCAACGTCATGCGGCCCCGGGCTGGCTTCCGGGTGCCCCTGGAAACTGAAAGCTGGCACGTCAGTCCGCTCGATGCCCTGCAACGATCCATCAAACAAAGAAACATGGGTAACCCGCAGATTGGCCGGCAGGCTGTCGATGTCCACCGCAAAACCGTGGTTCTGGCTGGTGATCATCACGCGCTTGCTGTCCAGATCCTGAACCGGATGATTGCCGCCGTGATGACCGAACTTCATCTTTACTGTGCGCGCACCCGAGGCGAGACCCAGCAGCTGGTGCCCAAGGCAGATGCCGTAGATTGGCATGCGCGCGGCCAACAAATCCTGGATAGCGTGAATGGCGTAGTCACAAGGTTCCGGATCACCCGGCCCATTCGACAAAAAGACACCATCAGGCTGCATCGCCAATACTTCTGCAGCCGTTGTTTGAGCAGGAACCACGGTGACCTTGCAGCCGCGACTGGTCAGCATGCGCAGAATATTGCGCTTGACGCCAAAGTCGTAGGCCACGACGTTGAAACGCGGTATGCCAGCAGAAGCAAACCCCTTGCCCAAAGCCCACTCACCTTCCTGCCATTCCGCCGCTTCCTTGCAGGACACCACCTTGGCAAGATCCTGACCGCTCATGTTCGGGCACGCGCGCGCACGCTCCAGCGCTACCGCCGGGTCAACATCACCAACGGCTATGCATCCATTCTGGGCGCCCTTTTCCCGCAGCAAGCGAGTCAATTTGCGCGTATCAATCCCTGCGATACCGACCACATTGTTCAATTTCATGTAATCGGACAAAGTTTCGTTCATTCGGAAATTGCTTGCCAGCAAAGGCAAATCTCGAATGATCAGTCCTGATGCATGCACTCGTGAGGATTCGGAATCCTCGTTGTTGGTGCCGACGTTACCGATATGCGGATAAGTCAGCGTAACAATCTGACGACAATAAGAAGGATCGGTCAGGATTTCCTGATAACCGGTCATTGAAGTGTTGAAAACCACTTCACCTACGCCATAACCCTCGGCGCCAATACCGATACCACGGAAAACCGTACCATCAGCCAATACCAAAATTGCAGGCACGAACGCAGACAAGATAACCCCTGGTTCAGATGTGACAAGCGGGACAGACTTGCGTCCATCCCGCTCGATTGAAAAGTGTTTGCAATTATACGTTTACGAGCCGCGCCGCTCAAGCCTGCAATAGACGAGCATAAGCGCGTTTTACAAAAGCCAACGCCCCGCTTTGCGGGGCGTTGGTGAGGGGGGAGTCTGGCGATGACCTACTTTCGCGGGCGGAGAGCCTACTATCATTGGCGCTGGGGCGTTTCACGGTCCTGTTCGGGATGGGAAGGGGTGGGACCGCCCCGCTATG
>CAMDGQ010000039.1 GCA_945897955.1 Tepidiphilus sp. J10
AAAGTCACTTACGATTTCGCCAGATTGATGGAGGGTGCCACGCAGATTCCGTGTTCCGAATTCGGCACGGAAATGATTCGCTGGATGGACTAAGGCTTGTCGCTGGCTTGGGGAGGAGGACAGGCCGGAAATTCCGAGCCCCCAAGCCGCCTCAGTAGCGAGATCAATTCGACCGCGATAGGGCCGAGTTCTTCTTTCTGTCGCTCCAGACCCGCGAGCAAATGCATGATCCGACTATCTGGTTCAAACTTGAGCCGAGTCTGAGCAAACTCGCCATCAACTTGAATATATTGATTTTTGACGTTCATCTTGGCTGCTCCTGTGCCAGCGTCTGGACTTGTGAATAATCTATAGCACAAGCGAGGCGTGACACAGGGAACCAAAACAGAACCTCGGCGGACGGCAATATCCCCATCCACCTGAAAACCGAATTACATCGGCTGGATGTTGGAGGCTTGCTTGCCTTTGGGGCCGTCCACCACATCAAAAGAAACACGCTGATTTTCTTTCAGGCTTTTAAAACCCTGGGAATTGATCGCGGAAAAATGGGCGAACACATCATCACCACCGCCATCGGGGGTAATGAAGCCGAAGCCTTTAGAGTCGTTGAACCATTTAACAGTGCCTGTGGCCATTGAAACTACTCCTAAACAAAAACCGACATAACTAAAATAAAAAAATCAGATAAATCGCCTGAACCAAACTCGCCCGATAATGGTCGCGCTTGTTCAAGCGGACGCTTTTTTACTCGCCTAATCCCCCTGTCGTCAATCGGCTTGAAAAAAAACTTTCAATCACCACAATGACACTGTCCGAGTTTACCGTACCCCCAATGGCAGCAAGGCATCAAGAGGATTCAGTAATCCATGCGGAGCGCACCAAAATTGCGCCTCCACCGCTATATAAGGTATTACTTCTGAACGACGATTACACTCCGATGGAATTCGTCATTCATGTGCTTGAAAGGTTTTTTCAAATGCACCGCGAACAAGCAACGACAGTCATGCTCAAAGTGCATAATGAAGGCGCAGGTCTGGCCGGGATTTACCCGCATGATGTGGCAGAAACCAAAGTGCATCAGGTAAGAGATTTCGCTCGTAACCACCAGCATCCGCTGCAATGCGTGATGGAGGAAAATCAATGATCGCCCAGGAGTTGGAAGTCAGTTTGCACATGGCCTTTATGGAGGCTCGCCAGAAACGGCACGAGTTTATTACCGTCGAGCACCTTCTCCTGGCCATGCTGGACAACCCATCGGCTGCCGAAGTGCTGCGTGCCTGTGCAGCGAATGTCGAGGAATTACGCAAGAAACTGGCTGATTTCATTGAACGCCATACACCAAGAGTCCCTGGCGAGGCCGATGTGGACACGCAGCCGACCTTGGGCTTCCAGCGCGTGATACAGCGCGCGATATTGCATGTGCAGTCCTCCGGCAAGAAAGAAGTCACCGGCGCCAATGTGCTGGTCGCGATTTTTGGCGAAAAGGATTCGCATGCGTTGCACTTTCTGACCCAGCAAGGTCTGACCCGACTGGATGTGGTCAACTTCATTTCGCACGGAATCGCAAAAACGCCCCAGGAAGCCGCTCCGAGCGGACGCGGCGAAGCCAGCAACGAGCAACAGGAAAATGACGAGAAATCCGCCTCGCCGCTGGACGCTTTCACCAGCAATCTCAACCTGCAAGCCCAGGCCGGCAAGATTGACCCCCTGATCGGACGCGATCAGGAACTGGAACGTGTCATTCAGACCCTGTGCCGTAGACGCAAGAACAATCCCCTGCTGGTCGGAGAAGCCGGAGTCGGCAAAACCGCCATCGCGGAAGGTCTGGCGAGACGCATCGTGGAAGGCAGCGTGCCGGATGTGCTGGAAGGCGCGACGGTATTCGCGCTCGACATGGGCGCTCTGCTTGCCGGTACCAAGTATCGCGGCGACTTCGAACAGCGCCTGAAAGCGGTCATCAAGCAGTTGTCGGCCAATCCAAAGGCGATTCTGTTCATCGACGAAATTCATACCGTGATCGGTGCCGGCGCGGCTTCCGGCGGCACGCTGGACGCCTCCAATCTGCTGAAACCTGCTCTTTCATCCGGCCAGCTTCGCTGCATTGGCGCAACAACCTACAACGAGTTTCGCGGCATATTCGAGAAGGATCACGCCTTGTCGAGACGCTTCCAGAAAGTCGATGTCAACGAACCTTCCGTAGCGGAAACCATCGCCATCCTGAAGGGACTGAAATCCCGCTTCGAGTTGCACCACAACGTCAAATACACGCAAGGCGCGCTTTCCACCGCTGCCGAACTTTCCGCCCGCTATATCAATGACCGGCATCTGCCCGACAAAGCCATTGATGTCATTGATGAAGCCGGCGCCGCACAGCGTATCCAGCCCAAATCTAAGCAGAAGAAAATCATCACACCCAAGGAAATCGAGGACATCGTCGCCAAGATCGCGCGTGTGCCGGCCAAGACCGTGGCCAATGACGAACGCAATGCCTTGAAGAACCTCGACCGTGATCTCCGCGCCGTTGTTTTCGGACAGGATCGTGCGATAGACGCGCTGGCATCAGCGATCAAGATGACCCGTTCCGGTCTTGGCAATCCGCAAAAACCCATCGGTTCCTTCCTGTTTTCCGGCCCGACCGGCGTCGGAAAAACCGAAGTCGCACGGCAACTGGCTTATACCCTTGGCGTCGAATTGGTCCGCTTCGACATGTCCGAATACATGGAACGCCACGCAGTCTCTCGTCTGATCGGCGCGCCTCCAGGCTATGTCGGTTTCGAGCAGGGCGGACTGCTGACCGAAGCCATCACCAAAAACCCCTATGCTGTTTTGCTGCTGGACGAAATCGAGAAAGCGCATCCCGACATTTTCAACGTGCTGCTGCAAGTCATGGACCATGGCACGCTGACCGACAACAACGGCCGCAAAGCGGACTTCCGCAACGTGATCATCATCATGACCACCAATGCAGGTGCCGAAGCGATGAACAAAACCGGCATCGGTTTTTCGCTGCCCAAGACTGCCGGTGATGAAATGGTCGAAATCAAGCGTCTGTTCACGCCGGAATTCCGCAACCGTCTCGATGCCACCATCTCATTCTCGGCGCTGACTGAAGAAATCATCCTGCGCGTGGTCGACAAGTTCCTGATGCAGCTGGAAGAGCAGCTTCACGTCAAGAAAGTGGAGGCGCATTTCACCGAGGCTTTGCGCAAGTGGCTGGCCCGCAAGGGTTTTGATCCGCTGATGGGCGCGCGCCCCATGGGTCGCCTGATTCAGGACACCATCCGCAAGGCGCTGGCCGATGAACTACTGTTCGGCAGGCTTAGCGACGGTGGCGAAATCAGCGTTGACATCGACGAGAACGATGCAGTGACGCTGCACTTCAAGGAAGCCGCACTGGTTCCCGCCTGATCGCAGAATCAACCTGTAATAAAAAAGGGCGCGGCGCGCCCTTTTTTTCAGCCGTCGATCCGGAACAGATCGCGGAAATTCCTGCTTGTCGCCTCACCCACCTGCTCAAGCGAAATTCCGCGCAAGCCAGCAATTTCTTCTGCGACATGGCGCACATAAGCCGGTTCGTTGCGCTTGCCGCGATGCGGCATAGGCGCCAGATACGGAGAATCGGTTTCGATCAGCATCCGCTCCAGCGGCACGCGGCAGGCGACGTCCTTCAGATCCTTCGCACTCTTGAAAGTCACGATGCCGGAAAACGAGATGTAGAAGCCCATCGCCAACGCAGCTTCAGCCACTTCCCAGCTTTCGGTGAAACAGTGCATGACGCCTCCCGCCAGGTGTGCATGCTCTTCCGCCATGATGGTCAATGTGTCGGCTGCTGCGTTGCGGGTATGGATGATCAGGGGCCTGCCCGCCTGACGCGCGGCACGGATGTGGGTGCGAAACCGTGTGCGCTGCCAATCGACGGCTTCCCGCGCCATGCGGTAGTAATCCAGGCCGGTCTCGCCGATCGCCACCACCCGCGGATGGCGGGCCAGCGCAACCAGTTCGTCAACATCGGGTTCGCGGCCTTCGTCATGGTCGGGATGCACGCCGACCGAGGCATAAATATTCGGGTGCGATTCTGCAGCGGCCAGCACACGCGGAAAGTTTTCCAGGTTCACCGAGACACACAGTGCGGCATCAACCTGTGCCGCCAGCATATTGGTGAGCAATGGCGACAGTCCGGCGTTGAACTCGGGAAAATCAATGTGGCAATGGGAGTCGATAAACATGAAAACAGTCTGGTGAAGTGCCGCGAGGCAGACCGCGCCGGGGCTGGCGCGCTCGCGAGTTACATGGTGTGAGTCTGCCGCGTCGATTTGAGGGCATTGCCCAGAATGCCTTCGATCTTGTGTCTGACTGCGGTCGCGCCTTCGTTGTCGTCGAACTGAACTCCAATGCCTTGCTGACGATTGCCTTGCGACCCGGCCGGGGTAATCCAGACGACGCGGCCGGAAATCGGCAATTTGTTGGCGTCATCCATCAAGGTCAGCAGCATGTAAACCTGATCGCCCATCTGATAAGGGCGGTTGGTCGGAATGAACAGGCCACCGCCTTTGATATGCGGCATGTAAGCCGCGAACAAGGCGGTTTTTTCCTTGATCGCCAAGGAAAGCATGCCCGCCCGTCCCGCTGGCTGTTTTGCACTCTCGCTCATGTTTTTTCCTGGTTGATCACGACTTTGACTGGCGTGAGGCCGACATGGCCGCGACATATCGAATCAGCCACGATTCTAACAACAAGGCGGCGTTCAACGGATGGCGCAACCAGCGACCTGCTGCGGCCAATTCACGCTCAAGCGCCAGCAATCCGGCCAAATCGGCCTGACCCGCAAGTTTGGCGGTTACTTCAACACGGTCGGGGAAATAACGCGATGCACCGGCCAGACGCTGCGACAGTGCGTCATGCACCCATTTGACCAGCCAGCCCCAGGCTTCAGCCAGGTGTGGCTTGTAGATTTCAGCAACGGCGCAGACATCAAGCAAACTCGGCCGGGCCAGAAGATCAAGAAACTGCTCGCGGCGTTCAGACCACTCGGCTTCGGCGTAAGCCATTGCGGTCAGCGGTGCGCCGCCGGCTTCGGCCAGGACTGTATCCGCCTGTCCTACGCCAACCTGCCGCATCCAGGCCGTCGCCAGTACCGAATCGGGCAAGCCGACCGCGATCTTGCGGCAGCGCGAACGCACCGTCGGCAACAAACGGCCGGGCTGATGCGAGACGAGGATCAGCAGCACACGCGGTGGCGGTTCCTCCAGGGTTTTCAGCAAGGCATTGGCAGCTGCGGCATTCATGTACTCGGCGGGATGGATCACTGCGCTTCGCCAGCCGCCACGATGCGCGCTGAGAGAAAGGAAGTCACTGATCTCGCGCACCTGTTCGACCTTGATCTCCTTGCTGGCCTTCTTGGTGACCTTGCCGGATTCGTCGGTTTCTTCCTCCCTCGGCTCCAGGTAACGATAGTCCGGATGATTGCCTTGCAAAAACCAGTTGCAGGCGTCGCAAACGCCACAGGCGCCTTCAGCGCCGGGCGCCTCACAAAGCATCCATTGCGCCAGCGCAAGCGCCATATCGCGTTTGCCGACGCCTGCCGGGCCGTGCAGCAGCAAGGCATGCGGCAAGTGCTCGCGGTCCGCGCTCAACTGTTGAAACAGCGCCCGATTCCACGGATGAATCACGCCAGAGACTCCAGCACGGTAGCAAGTTGCCGGCGCACCTGATCAAGCTCGCAGCTTCCGTCGATGACCCGGATGCGGCCAGGAAACTGTTCGGCGCGACGCAGGTAAGCCGCGCGAACGCGGTTGTGAAAATCCGATTTTTCCCGCTCGAAACGATCCGGCGCACGCGTGGTCGCCATCCTCAGGGCGGCAATTTCCGGGGCAAGATCGAACAGCAGAGTGATGTCCGGCTGTAAATCGGCATGCACCCAGTTTTCCAGTTCCGCCAGTCTGGCCTCCGGCAAGCCGCGCCCACCGCATTGGTAGGCAAAGCTGGCATCGGTAAATCGGTCCGATATCACCACCTCGCCGTCGGCCAGCGCGGGTCTGATCACTTGTTCGATATGTTCGCGCCGCGCCGCGAACATGATCAGCGCCTCGGTTTCCGCATGCATGGCTTCGTGCAGCACCAGCTCGCGCAGCTTCTCGCCGACCGGAGTGCCACCCGGCTCCCGCGTCATGCGCACTCGGCGCCCGCGCGCTTTGAACCACGTTTCAAGCCAGCCCAGATGGCTGCTCTTGCCGGCGCCATCGACCCCTTCCAACGTGATGAACATGATCAGCGTCCTCTCTGATAACGAGCGACCGCCCGGTTGTGCATATCAAGCGTCTCGGAAAATGCGTGCCGGCCATTGCCCTTGGCGACGAAGTACAAAGCCTTGCTGGCTTCTGGGCGCAATGCCGCTTGAATCGCCGCCAAGCCGGGCAATGCGATCGGCGTTGGCGGCAATCCGCCTCGGGTATAGGTGTTGTAAGGCGTATCGGCGATCAGGTCATCGCGACGAAGATTGCCGTCAAACCGGGCGCCAAGGCCGTATATGACCGTAGGATCGGTTTGCAGGCGCATGCCGATGCGCAGCCGATTGAGGAACACGGCGGCAATCAGCGGTCGCTCCTCGGCGGCGCCGGTTTCCTTCTCGATGATCGACGCCATGATCAGGGCCTCATAGGGTGATCGATAGGGCAAACCGGGCGCACGCGTCGGCCAGCTTGCTTTCAAATTTTCCTGCATGGCGTGATAAGCGCGCTTGTACAGGGACAACTCCGAGCTACCCCTGTCGAAGAAATAAGTATCCGGAAAGAACAGGCCTTCCGGATGCGTTTCGCTGGCGCCAACCGACCGCAGCAGTTCCTCATCACTCATGCCGGCGGTATCGTGCCGGAGCGCCGGATTCGCGGCCATGCTGCGCCGCATATCGAGAAAGCTCCAGCCTTCGATCAGGACGAGCTTGCCGAGAACGGTATCGCCCTCGGTAATCTTGCGCAGAAGCGCAAGCGGCGTGACGGCCTGCTCAAGCGCATAGCTGCCGGCCTTGATCTGGCCTGCCTGGCCTTTCAGACGTGCGAGCAGAACAAAGGCCCAGGGCTGGTTCAACACACCGATCTGTTGAAGATTCTGGCTGGCAGCGGTCAACGTCGCACCGCGATGGATCGAAAAGTCGAGCGGATAGAGCGTGTCCGCCATACGCATCGGCTGATTGGCATACCAGAGCAGGCCGCCGCCGGAAGTCAGCAAGACCAGCACACCAAGCAACAGCAAACGATAGATCCACCTACGCATCGAGCCATTCCGCCAGGCGTGGGCTGATCACCGGATCAAGCCAGTGCTTCGTCTCAAGGCATGCCACTCGGCGCAAACCCGTAACACTGTTGGTCAACATCACTTCATCTGCATCGAACACCGCCTGCAAACTCAAATCCGTCTCCTGAACGTCGACACCGTGCGCTTTCGCCAGTCGCATCAAACGGGCGCGGGCCACACCGGCGACACCACAGCGATCGATTCGCGGCGTCAGCAACTGATCATGCCGCCAGACAAATATATTGCTCATGACGCCGGAGACCACCCGCTCCGCTTGATCCAGCAGCACCCCCTCGTCGAACTCGGTCGAGTTCCACTCTGCGCGTGCAAGTACATTTTCCAGTCGATTGAGGTGCTTGATGCCGGCCAGTCTCGGCTGCCACCCAAGGCGCAGGGCACAGACCCGCATCCTGAGGCCAGCCCGGGGCCGGGCCTGAAGCGTCGTTGCATCAAAATACATCAAACGTCGAACTGACCCGGCTGGGGGAAGTTGATAACCGCGCGGACCGCTACCGCGCGTTACCAGCAACTTCAGCACGCCGTCAGTCAAGCTTGGGGATATGTGTTCAAGATCCGCCAGCCATGTTTCCGGATCAGGCGCGAGCAAGCCGAGGCGAGCGCAATCCTCGGTCAGTTTGGCAACCTGTTCGTCCCACCAGAGCGGCTTGCCGGCGACAACGCGCAAAGTACGAAAAACCCCGTCGCCGTAGAGCAGGCCACGATCATGCACCGGCAGGCTGGCCGAGTGCATGCCATCGATCAATACCTCGCATTGCGGCGTCATGGCCAGCGGCATCACGCCAGAATCAGTCCTGCATCAGACCCTGGCAAAGATGACTGTGCCGTTGGTGCCGCCGAATCCGAACGAGTTTGATAGCGCGATAGTGACATTGGCATCACGCGCGGTATTGGCAACGTAATCGAGATCACAGCCCTCGTCCGGCTCCATCAGGTTGATCGTCGGTGGAACTGCCTGGCGCGCGATGGCCAGGGCCGAGAACACTGCCTCAATACCCCCCGCAGCGCCGAGCAGATGGCCGGTCATCGACTTGGTCGAACTGACCATGACCTTGCCGGCATGCTCGCCGAGGGAAAGCTTCACCGCTTTCGTTTCCGCCAGATCGCCCAGGGGCGTGGAAGTGCCGTGCGCGTTGATGTAGTCAACCTGCCCCGGATTGATGCCGGCATTGCGCATCGCGGCATTCATGCAACGCGCGGCACCGGAGCCGTCTTCGATTGGCGCGGTCATGTGGTTGGCGTCCGCACTCTTGCCGTAGCCGATCAGCTCGCAGTAGATGCGTGCGCCACGCGCCTTGGCGTGTTCGTATTCCTCAAGAACCATGACCCCGGCGCCTTCGCCCATGACGAATCCATCACGGCCCTTGTCCCAGGGACGGCTGGCGGTTGCCGGATCATCGTTGCGGGTGGAGAGTGCGCGGGCGGAGGAAAACCCGCCAATGGCCAGCGGGCAGATGCAGGATTCGGAACCGCCCGCAATCATCACATCGGCTTCGCCATATTCGATCATGCGCCCCGCTTCGCCCACCGCGTGCGTGCCCGTGGTACATGCCGTCACCATCGCCACGTTCGGGCCTTGCAGGCCGAACATGATCGAAAGATGGCCTGAGATCATGTTGATGATCGTCGCCGGAATGAAAAACGGCGAAATCTTGCGCGGGCCATCGGCAAGATAGGTCTTGTGTGTTTCCTCGATCATCTGCAAGCCGCCGATACCGGAACCGATATTCACACCGATTCGCTCCCGGTTGGCTTCCGTGACTTCAAGTCCGGAATCCTTCAGTGCGTCGATCGCGGCAGCCAAACCAAAGTGGATGAACGTGTCCATCCGACGCGCATCTTTCGGGGTCAGATACTTTGCCAGTTCGAAATTCTTGACTTCGCCTGCAATCTGGCAGGCAAAGCCGGAAGGATCAAACCGGCTGATTCGGGTGATCCCGCATTGACCAGCCATCAGACTGGCCCAGGCATCATCAACACTGTTACCTACAGGGGAAATAATACCGAGCCCAGTAACCACGACTCTACGTTTGGACATGGGAAACTCCAGGGGAAACGCCCGCTGCTGGCAAACCTGGAATAACCAGGTCAATCCAGTCTGTCATGCGGCATACACCACAGAGCGAGGGCAAAGCCCAAGCGCTCTGCAAGCGGTGACTTACTTGCTCAGGTGGCCATTGACGTAATCAACGGCTTGTTGAACCGTGGTGATCTTCTCGGCTTCTTCGTCGGGAATCTCGCACTCGAAGGCTTCTTCCAGCGCCATCACCAGTTCCACCGTGTCGAGAGAATCGGCCCCCAGGTCGTCCACGAAGGAAGACTCCAGCTTCACATCGGCTTCGTTGGCGCCCAGTTGTTCGGCGACGATCTTTTTGACACGTTGTTCAATATCACTCATCAGATAACTCCCACTAGGGTAGAAAAATTACGGGTAGTAAAAAAGCCGGGGCATTCTAGCAGTCTGCCCAACACGAAGAAACCGGCTGCGGGTTGCACCGCCACACAAAAAATCGAATTTACTGAAATCGGCTGGCTTCTTTTCAATCCATATACATGCCGCCATTGACATGCAGCGTGGCGCCGGTGACATAGGCCGCACCGTCGGAGGCCAGATACGCCACGGCATGCGCAATATCTTCCGGCGTGCCCAACTTGCCCAGCGGGATGCGCTCCATCAGCTTGGCGCGCGCGGCTTCAGGCAAGGATTTGGTCATGTCGGTGTCGATGAAGCCCGGCGCTACGCAATTGACCGTGATGCCGCGACTGCCGACTTCCTGCGCCAACGATTTGGAAAATCCGATCATCCCGGCCTTGGCGGCAGCATAGTTGGTCTGGCCGGCATTACCGGATACGCCGACCACCGACGCGATGCTGACGATGCGACCAAAGCGGGCCTTCATCATCGGTCGCAACACGGCGCGAGAAAGACGAAACACGGAAGTCAGGTTGGTGTCCAGAATTGACGCCCACTCTTCATCCTTCATCCGCATCAGCAAGTTGTCGCGCGTAATGCCGGCGTTGTTGACCAGGATGTCGATGCGGCCATGCCGCGCCATGATGCCGTCAATGGCGGCATCGACCTGCGCCGCGTCGTTGACATCGAGCATCAGGCCTTCGCCATTCAGGCCGGCTTCAACCAGCGCGGCCGTGATCGCATCCGCGCCGGAAACGCTGGTCGCTGTTCCCACTACCCGGCATCCCGCGTTTGCCAGCGCATGCAAAATGGACTTGCCGATACCGCGCGAGGCGCCGGTAACCAGTGCGACACGTTGATCCATATGTTTCTCCTTGTGTTCCGGGATTTATGCCTTGAGCTTCGCCATGGCATCCGCCAGCGCCGCCGCATCGGTCAGCGCCAGGCCAGGCAAACCATCGACGATGCGCTTGTTGAGACCGGCCAGGACTTTGCCGGGACCGCATTCCGCGACCATCCCGATATCCTGCGCGGCAAATGCCCGCACCGTTTCGACCCAGCGGACCGGGCTGTACAACTGCCGCGCCAGCGCATCTCGTATCGCATCGGGATCGACATGGCTGGCAACATCGGCGTTGTGCAAGACGGTGACAAGCGGCGATTTCACTTCGATTGCGGCCAGCGCCGCGCGCAGCTTTTCCGCCGCCGGACGCATCAGCGCGCAGTGCGACGGCACCGAAACCGGCAATGGCAGCGCCCGCTTGGCGCCCTTCGCCTTGGCCAGCGCGCAGCCGCGATCCACCGCCGCCTTGTTGCCGGCAATCACGACCTGGCCGGGTGAATTGTAATTGACCGCTTCCAGCACCTCACCCTCGGCGGCCTCGGCGCAGACCGCGCGCACTGCGTCATCTTCCAGACCGAGCACAGCGGCCATCGCGCCGACGCCTTCCGGCACCGCGGATTGCATCGCTTCGGCGCGCAGACGCACCAGCCTGACCGCGTCGGCAAAGCCGAGCGCGCCGGCACAAACCAGCGCCGAATACTCACCCAGGCTATGACCGGCCATCATCGCCGGCACCGGACCACCCTGGCTTTGCCAGAGGCGATAGACAGCCACACCGGCCGCCAGCATCGCCGGTTGGGTATTCACTGTTTGATTGAGCAAGTCGGCCGGACCGGCGACGATCATCGCGGCCAGATCCAGTCCCAGCGCATCCGAGGCTTCCGCCAATGTTTCGCGGATTGGCGCGGCATCGCCATAAGCGGTCAACATGCCGACCGATTGCGAGCCCTGGCCGGGAAATACAAGGGCGAATTTCATTCAAAGTCTCCGCAAAAAACGATTCCAGAACCCCAAACCGAATGCGCTCGGCAAGATTCAGAACTGGACCAGCACCGAGCCCCAGGTAAAACCACCGCCGAACGCTTCCATCAAGACCCGCTCGCCGGGTTTGATTTTGCCTTCGCGCACCGCCGTATCAAGCGCCAGCGGGATGGATGCGGCCGAGGTGTTGCCATGCCGATCGACCGTCACCACCACTCGATCCATGCTCATGCCGAGCTTCCTGGCCGTGGCCTGGATGATCCGGATATTGGCCTGGTGCGGCACCAGCCAGTCGATGTCGGATTTTTCCAGGCCGTTCGCCGCCAAGGTTTCATCGACAATCGCATCCAGCGTGTTCACCGCCATCTTGAACACGGCATTGCCGGACATGCGCATGTAGCAGGCGCCTTCCTTTTTCAGCGAGACGCCACCATCGACAAACAGCAGATCCTGATAGCGGCCATCGGCATGCAGATGCGTGGCGATGATGCCCGGTTGTTCGGACGCACGCAGAATCACCGCGCCGGCGCCGTCGCCCCACAGCATGCAGTTGCTGCGATCATCCCAGTCGGTGATGCGCGACAAGGTCTCGGCACCGACCACCAGCGCCGTCTTGACCTGGCCTGATCGGATGAACTGGTCCGCGACCGATACCGCATAGACGAAACCGCTGCAGACGGCTTGCACATCCAGCGCCGGGCAACCATTGGTGATGCCAAGCTTGGCTTGCAACACACATGCCGTACTGGGAAAAACCCGGTCGGACGTGGTTGTGGCGACAACGATCAGTTCGATATCGCCGGCGTCGATTCCGGCCGCCTCGATTGCGCTCTCGGCGGCTTTTTGCGCCAGATCGCTGGTCAACTCGCCTTCGGCGGCGATATGTCGTTCACGAATGCCGGTACGTTCGACGATCCACTCGCTGGTGGTCTCGATGCGCTTTTCCAGCTCCGCATTGGTCAATATATGCGTCGGCAAATAACTGCCGGTGCCGATGATGCGGGAATAAATTCTGGCTGTCTGGGGCAAATCGAGCGTCACGCCAACTCTCCTTCATCCAGTGAACCGTTGTTGTTGTCATGGTGAGCACCGACCTGATCGGCGATTCGGCGCAACAAACCACCACGAACTTCCTCGGCAGCCTTGTGTATCGCCTGCTCGAATGAAAACACATCGGCTGAACCGTGGCTTTTAATGATCACCCCATTGAGTCCAAGCAGACTGGCGCCGTTATAGCGGCGTGGATCCAGAGTGCGCTTGAAGGAACGCAAAACCGGCAGGGAGATCAGCCCGGCAAGACGGGTGAACAGACTCTTCTTGAATTCGCTGCGCAGCTGATCGCCGATCAGTTTTGCCAAGCCTTCCGAAGTCTTCAACGCCACGTTACCCACAAAGCCATCACACACCACGACATCGACCGTGCCCTTGTAGATGTCATCCCCCTCGATATTGCCGAAAAAATTGAGTCCGCTCGACTTGAGCAACTCGCCCGCCTGCTTTACGACATCATTGCCCTTGATCTCTTCCTCTCCGATGTTGAGCAATCCAATGCTGGGAGAGTCCTTGTGTTCGATGGCGGCGACAAGCGCAGAACCCATGATGGCGAATTGGCGGAGGTGCTCAGCCGTGCAATCGACGTTTGCCCCCAGATCAAGCATGTAGGTTCTGCCCGTGCGTGAAGGCAATGTGGATGCAATGGCAGGACGATCAATGCCGGGCAGCGTTTTCAGGACGAATCGCGATACCGCCATCAGCGCGCCGGTATTGCCGGCAGAAACGCCGGCATCGGCCTCGCCGCGCTTGACCAAATCAGCGGTGACTCGCATCGACGAGTCCTTTTTGGTACGCAAGGCGACCGGCAGAGAATCGTCCATCTTCACCACTTCACTGGCGTGATGCACCCGCAGACGCGTGCCTGCCGCAGACTTATTGACTTTCAGCTCGGCATTGATTGCATCTTCCAGACCCACAAGAACAATGTTGATGTCCGGATTCTGACGCAGGAAGTCGAGCGCTGCCTTGACCGTCACGTGAGGACCATGGTCGCCCCCCATGGCATCAATGGCGATAGTAATCTCTCGCATGACCAATCAGCCCGGGGAAACCAGTTCAAGGAGTCCTGGCATCGACTTAGGCCAGGTGGCAGCGGTAATCAGCTATTGTCGGCTTTGGTATTGAGAACCTTGCGACCACGATAAAAGCCGGTCGGGCTGATATGGTGACGCAGATGCATTTCGCCGGTGGTCGGCTCGACGGCCGTCGGCGGCGTGGTCAGAAAGTCGTGCGCACGGTGCATACCACGCTTCGAGGGGGATTTTTTATTCTGCTGAACAGCCATAACGTTCTCCAAATAACCAAATCAAAAACTGTAAATTCAAAAACTGCCGGGCCTTAAAGGCAACATCGCGGCAACACCGAAATCCGTTCAAGTTTCGCCCATTAGCGCCAAACCGTCGGGATCACACTCACCCTCTGCGTGCATCGGCACAACCGGAATACTGAGCAAAATCTCGTCTTCAACCAAAGTTGCGACATCCAGTTCAGGATCGGCAATCAGTGCGTCGAGCAATGGATCGAGACTCTCCCAACGCTCCAGTTCCGCCTCGTTCCTGGCCACCGGCAACACATTGTCCAGATGCAACACCTCGGGATACAGCGTCATGCAACGCTGGCAGATCAGCCAGGTTGTAGCTTCCACCCTAAGCCTGAGCGCCGGCCGTCCGGATGACAGAACCCCAGCAAGACGGTATTGCACTGCAACATCATCTGGCCTCAAACTATCACGCAACCGCGGCAACTCTTCGGCGCGCAAACTGCCGCTCAGGCTCTCGCCGGACTTGGCAAATTGCAGGCTATCGAAGGGTCTCCGTGCAGACATAAGCCGGCGATGCTAAGCTGCGCGGCTGTTTTTGTCAAAAACAACACCACTTGCAACGCCACTTTCTAGGGCCTAAGCGTGATCAAGAAAATTCTCATCGCAAACCGGGGCGAAATTGCTGTTCGAATTGTTCGGGCATGCAAGGAGATGGGCATCAAGGCGGTAGCCATCTATACCGACGCCGACCGCCACGGGCTCCACGTCAAGAAGGCCGATGCCGCATACAACATTGGCTCCGACCCGGTTCTGGGCTACCTGAATGCCCACAACATCGTCAATCTGGCAGTAGCTTCGGGATGTGACGCATTGCATCCAGGTTATGGTTTTCTGTCTGAAAATCCCGTGCTGGCCGAAGTCTGCGCCCGCCGAGGCATCAAATTCATCGGCCCTTCATCCAGTGTAATCACCCAGATGGGCGACAAGATTCAGGCCCGATTGGCGATGATCAAGGCCGGCATCCCGGTCATTCCCGGTTCCGACCACAATCTGGAAAACGCCGACGAGGCGCTCAAACTGGCGCGCGAAATCGGCTATCCGATCATGCTGAAAGCCACCAACGGCGGTGGTGGTCGCGGCATCCGACGCTGCGATTCGGATGACGAACTGATCAAGAACTACGAGCGCGTCGTCTCCGAGGCGAGCAAAGCCTTCGGCAAACCGGAAGTGTTCATCGAAAAATGCGTCGTCAATCCGAAGCACATCGAAGTGCAGGTGATCGGCGACAGCCATGGCAACTGTGTCCACCTGTATGAACGCGATTGCTCCATCCAGCGCCGCAATCAGAAGCTGATCGAGATCGCGCCATCGCCGCAACTGACCGAAGCGCAACGGGAATACATCGGCAAACTGGCCGTGCGCGCCGCCAAGGCGGTCGGCTACGAGAATGCCGGTACGGTTGAATTCCTGCTCGATGCAGACAACCAGTTCTACTTCATGGAAATGAACACCCGCCTGCAGGTCGAGCATACGGTGACGGAAACCATCACCGGCATCGACATCGTGCAGGAGCAGATTCGTATTTGTGACGGCCTGCCGCTGCAATACAAACAGGAAGAGATTCGGCATCGCGGCTTCGCCATGGAATTCCGTATCAACGCGGAAGACCCGAAGAACGGTTTTCTGCCCAGCTTCGGCCGCATCACGCGCTACTACGCGCCGGGCGGCCCGGGTGTGCGTACCGACGCGGCAATGTATTCCGGCTATACCATTCCACCCTACTACGACTCGATGTGCGCCAAGCTGACGGTCTGGGCCCTGACCTGGGAAGGCGTCATTGAGCGCGGACGCCGAAGTCTGGATGACATGGGCGTCTATGGCGTCAAAACCACGATTCCTTATTACCAGGAAATCCTGCAGAACGAGGAATTCCGCACCGGACGCTTCAACACCAGCTTTGTCGAAGCACATCCGGAACTGCTCAACTATGCCGTTCGGCAGCCGCCGGAGATGAAGGCGGCGGCGATTTCAGCGGCAATTGCCGCGCACCTGGGCATTTGAGCGGCGCCTGAAGCGCCGCTTGCACCGATAGACAGACAAGGAAGCCACGATGACTCAAGTCAAGATCACCGAACTGGTTCTGCGCGATGGACATCAGTCCCTGATCGCCACCCGCATGCGTACCGAAGACATGCTGCCGATCTGCGCCAAGCTCGACAATGTCGGTTTCTGGTCGCTCGAAGCCTGGGGCGGCGCCACATTCGACGCCTGTGTGCGTTTCCTGAAGGAAGACCCCTGGGAGCGGCTACGCAAATTGCGCCGCGCGCTGCCCAATTCCCGCATCCAGATGTTGCTGCGCGGCCAGAACCTGCTTGGCTATCGCCACTACCCGGATGACCTGGTGCGCGCTTTCGTGCAGAAATCGGCGGACAACGGCGTCGACGTATTCCGTGTTTTCGATGCGATGAACGATCTGCGCAATTTGCGCGTTTCAATCGAAGCGGTTAAAGCCGCCGGCAAGCACGCGGAAGGCACGCTGAGCTACACCACCAGCCCGGTGCATGACATTCGCTACTTCGTCACCATGGCGCGCCAACTCGAAACCATGGGCTGCGACACCATCGCGGTCAAGGATATGGCCGGGCTGCTCACGCCATACACGACATCCGAGCTGGTCAAATCGCTGAAGGCGGCGGTCTCCATCCCGATTCACCTGCATAGCCATGCCACCTCCGGCCTGGCCAGCATGGCGCACATGAAGGGCATCGAAGCCGGCGCGATAATGATCGACACCTGCATTTCCGCGTTCTCGGAAGGTTCCAGCCACCCCACCACCGAAAGCCTGGTCGCCGCTTTCGCCGGCACCGAATACGACACCGGCATCGACCTGATCAAGCTTCAGGAAATCGCGGCCTACTTCAAGGAAGTCCGCAAGAAATACTGGCAGTTCGAAATGAAGGGCCAGCAGGTCGATACCCGCATCCTGGTCTCGCAAGTGCCCGGCGGCATGATTTCGAATCTGGTCAATCAATTGAAGGAGCAAGGCGCGCTCGAACGCATGGATGAAGTCCTTGCCGAAATTCCGCGCGTGCGCGAAGACCTCGGCTTCCCGCCGCTGGTCACCCCGACCTCGCAGATCGTCGGCACCCAGGCTGTATTGAACGTACTCACCGGCGGTCGCTACAAATCGGTCACCAATGAGGTCAAGAACTATCTCCTCGGCCGCTATGGCGCCGCCCCGGGTCAGGTCAACAACGAAGTCAAGAAGATGGCTGTCGGCAATCAGGAAGTCATCACCTGCCGGCCGGCCGATCTGTTGACCGACGAACTCGACAAACTGCGCGGCGAAGCGGAAGGCCTCGCGAAGTCCGATGAAGATGTGCTGACCTACGCCATGTTCCCCGACCTTGGCCGCACTTTCCTGCTTGAACGCGCCGGCGGTGCGTTGACGCCGGAACCCCTGCTGCCGCCGGAAGCGAAACTGGCCACAGCCTGCCCGGCGGTCTACGCCCCGAGCGAATTCAACGTCACGCTGCACGGCGAGACCTATCACATCCGCATCAAGGGTACCGGCCAGGCCGGTGATGGCGAGCGCCCGTTCTACGTTCATGTCGACGGTGTCGCCGAAGAAGTACTGCTGGAAGCGCTGGACGAGATCGAGGTCACGCCGGGTGCCGGCGCCCCGCGCAAGTCATCGAACAAGAAGGCCGATCTGCCTGGCGGCGCCAAGCAGCGTCCGCGTCCGACCCATGCCGGCTGCGTCACCACCGCAATGCCGGGCGCCATCGTCGATGTCAAGGTCAAGGTCGGCGACAAGATCAAGGCAGGCGACGGCGTGCTGGTCATCGAAGCGATGAAGATGGAAAACGAAGTCCAGTCGCCGGTCACCGGCACCGTCGTCGCAGTGCATGTCGCCAAGGGCGATGCGGTCACGCCGGATCAGGTGCTGGTGGAGATTCAGCCGGAGTGATTCTGGGGCATGGGGCAAGTTGCAAGGGGCAAGTTACCCCATGCCCCTGCCCCATGCCCATGCCCCTGCCCCATGCCCCATGACCCACCTCGTCCTCGCCTCCACCTCCCCCTATCGGCGCGACCTGCTCGCGCGGCTTGGCATTCCGTTCGACGTCGCTGCGCCCGATGTCGATGAAACACCGCTGGCCGGCGAATCGCCCGATGAGACCGCGCAACGGCTGTCCGTGCTGAAAGCCCGGGCCGTCGCGGACAAGTTTCCGAATGCACTGGTCATCGGTTCCGATCAGGTCGCATTGCTGGAAGGCGAACAACTCGGCAAACCCGGCAACTTCGATAACGCCTTCGCGCAACTCAAGCGCATGCGCGGCAAAGCGCTCGAATTCCACACCGCGTTGACCCTGCTCAACGCCGTAACCGGCCGCACGCAAACCGCCAACGTGCCGGTACGTCTGGTCATGCGTGAATACAGCGACGCCCAGATTACGGCCTACCTGAACAAGGATCAGCCCTACAACTGCTGCGGCAGCGCCAAGAGCGAATCGCTCGGCATCGCCCTGATCGCCCGTTTCGAGACCGAAGACCCGAATGCGCTGGTCGGCCTGCCGCTGATCCAGTTGACCGAGATGCTCGCCAACGAAGGACTGGACGTGCTGACGTGGCCGGCATCCTCTTCCTGATCCCGACGCCGCTCGGCGACTCTCCACTGGCGAACGTATTACCCGAAGAAACCCGCCGCATCGCCGCCGGCCTGACCACCTTTGTCGTCGAGCAAGCCAAGACCGCGCGCGCATTCCTGAAGCAACTGCCCACCACCATGCCGATCCAGCAACTCACGTTGCTGGAACTCAACGAACACACGCCGGCCAGCGCACTGGAAACCCTGATCGCGCCCCTTCTGGCCGGCCAGGATGTCGGTCTGATCTCGGAAGCCGGCTGCCCGGCCATTGCCGACCCGGGCGCGAACCTGGTCCGACTGGCGCATCGCCACGGCATCCGGGTGCGGCCGTTGACCGGCCCCTCCTCCATCCTGCTGGCGCTGATGGGCTCCGGCCTGGTTGGCCAACGCTTTTCCTTCCACGGCTACCTGCCGACCAAAACGGATGAGCGCGCCAAAGCCCTGCGCGAACTGGAAAAACGATCGCGCAAGGAAGATGCCGCGCAGGCGTTCATCGAAACGCCCTACCGCAACCAGGCCATGCTGGAAACCCTGCTGACTGCTTGCGAGCCGGATACCTTGCTGACCATCGCCTGCGATCTCACGCTTGACAGCGAATTTCTCGCTACCCGAAAGATTGCCGAGTGGACAGGGAAGCTTCCGGATATCCAGAAGCGGCCGACTGTTTTCCTGCTTTATCGTGCGGACTGAAATCACCGGAAAGCGGAAGCGCCAACCCTGAACCGGAATCGACCCGATTCCAGAAAACAGCCGTTGAACGTGCCCGAACCAAGTTCAGTAATGCGGTGGCAGTTCGTCGCGCAAATCACGTTCTTCATTCGGCTGCAAGGACTGAATCTGCTGATGCAAAAGCAGAATCTGTTGCTGCATCCGGTCTAGGCGTTCCTGCTGACGAAAAACGGTGTGATTGAGTTCGTCGATCAGGTCTTCCGCGAGGCTCAACTTGGCTTCAAGTTCATCGAGGCGGGATTCAGTCGGGGCTTGCATATCTCTCTCTTGTGAAACCGCTGGCGGTAGATTCCGGCGCGTCAAATTTCCAGCAAAAACTTACAGCAATTGTATGCTCGCACACCGCATCAACCGTGCTGCCGCCATGCCCGAAACTGCCGAACTCGCCGCTCTGCTGCTCCAAGCCAGGCAAACTGGTCACCGCCTCGCTGCTTCTGCAAAGTCCGGCCCGAACACTGTTGCACAAGCCTATGCCGTGCAACGCGCTGTTTGGCTTGGGTTGTCTCGGGCAACGCGTCCATCGGTCTGGAAACTGGGCGCGCCGGACAAGCAGTCCGAGCCCTCCGTCGCCCCGGTTCTGTCAGGATGGGCAGCTTCAAGTCCGGCCAATTTTGCTGCCGAAGATTTTGGCGGTTTGGGCATTGAAGCCGAAATCGCACTCCGCTTTGGCCGCGATCTGCCAGCGCGGGCCGGCTACTATCGCCGCGATGAAATTCTGGACGCCATCGCCAGCGTTCATGTCGCGATGGAACTGGTCGATACCCGTCTGGCAGATCCGGAAGCCGCTGGTCCGCTCTGGCGGCTGGCAGACAATCTGCTCAATGGCGCGCTGGTGATCGGCGAGCCGATAGCGAACTGGCGTGAGCTCGATTACCCCGGTCTGAGCGTCCGCGCGTTGGCTGATGGACACTGTCTGGCCGAGACCCTCGGCCGCCCGCCGCTTGACGATCTGTTTTATTGCCTGCCCTGGTGGCTGGCCCACAACGGCGGCGCGCAAGCGGGCGACATCGTCACCACCGGGGCCTGGAACGGCATGCACCCGGTCGTCATACCCGCCGAGGTGAGGGTGGAATTCGTCGGCTTGGGTATTGCCAGCGCCTGCATCGGGTAAATATCAGGACCTATCAGACCGAGACTCCGGCGATTCGGCCTCTGCAACACTGTCCTTGAGCGCCAACTTCGCTGCCGCGCCGGCCAACATCGCGCGGCGCGATTCCGGCGACTCCAGACTGATCCGTCCCAGCACGCCGGTGCGGTAATCGGTCAGCAACAGCATCGCGGCCTTGTCCAGATCGAGTGCATTTGCTGAATTCGCACCACGTCCTTTCAACAAACAGCCACGCTTGCGGGCAATCGCTTCGAGTACGCCGGGCGCGTCCATGTCCTGAACGGAAAACCCGTAGCGCGCCGTCAGCAAGGCACCATAGCGATCGAGCAGAATGCCGGCAAGGAACGTGGCGACTTCTTCTTCAAGCACGGCATTTCGGCCAATGGCATGGCTGGCGGCAAGCATGTAGCCATCGCTATCGTGCTCGATCTTCGGCCACATCAGACCCGGTGTGTCGATCAGGATCAGACGCGGGCTCAGGGTAATGCTCTGCTGCGATTTGGTGATCGCCGGCTCGTCACCGACCGCAGCGACCTTGCGCTTGACCAGCGCGTTCATCAAGGTCGATTTCCCGACGTTGGGAATACCCATGATCATCATGCGCAGCGGCTTGAAGTTGTCGTCACGATGCGGCGCCAGACTCTGGCACAGGCTGGGCAGGCGGGCGACATCACCCGCTTTCTTGGCCGACAGCGCCACCGCCTTGACGCCTTTCTGGCTGTTGTAGAAATCAATCCACGCCTTGGTCACGACAGGATCGGCCAGATCGGCCTTGTTCAGCACTTTCAGGCACGGGCGCTGACGAAACAGGCGCAATTCATGTACCAGCGGATTGCTGCCCGCATCCGGTAGACGGGCGTCGAGGACTTCGATCACCACGTCGATATTGGCCATGGTTTCGGCGGCCTTCTTGCGCGCCGACGTCATGTGGCCGGGAAACCATTGAATGGACATATGCAGTTTTCTTGGATTGGCCGGGAACGGCGAGGGCTTCCACGCCATGAGTTGCCATTATCACGGCAACCCGCGACGAAGGAGGTCTATTCGCTCGCCTGTTCGCGCAGGAACAGGCGAGTCTTGTGCGCCCACAGCCAAACATAGCGCACGCCGGAGCCAGCCACGGCAACTGCGGTCAACATCGCCATCGGTTCGATCGAAGCGTCATAGCCCAGATCAAGCGCGACATCGGCCAACACCCAGGAGACCAGCACGAATTCCATGAAGGTTGCGACCTTGCCGGACATTGTCGGCCGCACGTCGAGCTTGCCGGTAAGGCGGCGATAACCTTCAGCCCCGGCAAGGATGACCAGATCACGCACCAGCACGATGTACAACAACCAGATCGGCAGCAATCCGGTCAGCGCCAGCATGCCCAACGTGGTCAGCAACATCACTTTGTCGGCGATGGGGTCGAGCCAGGCCCCCAGCACGCTGCGCTGATTCAGCCAGCGCGCCAGATTGCCGTCGAGCAGATCGGTAATTGCCGCGATCACGAACAGCCAGAACGCGCCCTCGACATCGTGCTCAAGCAAGCGCCAGGCAACGACCGGTGCCAGCAGCAGCCGCAACGCGGTAAGCAGATTGGGCAAGGTGAACACGTCAAGCCAATCTCAAACGATCCGGTTGCATCTGGTCCATCAGAAAGCACAAACCAATAGGCACTTTCAGGCCGGATCAGGCGTGCCGGAGGCGACACAGTAATTTTTCTGCAGATAGGCCTTGAACTCTGCGCCGACTTCGGGGTGCGCCAGCGCGTACTCGACAGTAGCTTCCAGATAACCAAGCTTGCTGCCGCAATCGTAGCGTTTGCCATCGAATTCATAGGCCAGCACCTGCTGTTCCTTGAGCAAGGCGGCAATGCCGTCGGTGAGCTGCAATTCACCGCCCGCACCGCGCTCGATGTGGCGCAGATGGTGAAAGATTCGCGGAGTGAGTACATAACGGCCAACCACGGCGAGATTCGACGGCGCATCTGCCGGCTTCGGCTTTTCCACGATCTGGGTCACACGCGACAGGCGATCGGCCATACGCTCGGCAGCAACGATGCCGTAGGAGGCGGTTTCACTCGGATCGACGTTCTGTACGCCGACCAGCGAACACTGGTAGTAGCTGTAGAGATCGCACATCTGCTTGGTGACGCCGGGTTTGCCGTCGATCAGATCGTCGGCCAGCAAGACCGCGAACGGCTCATCATTCACCGCCGGTTGCGCGCACAGCACAGCATGGCCGAGGCCAAGCGCTTCGGCCTGGCGGATATAGATGCAATTGACGTTGATCGGCAACATGCCGCGCAGCTCTTCCAGCACGCGCAGCTTGCCCTTGGTTTCCAGTTCGACTTCGAGTTCGTACGCCTTGTCGAAATGGTCGGCGATGGAACGCTTGCTGCGGCCAATGATGAAGATCAGATCGGTGATTCCTGCCGCTGCCGCCTCCTCTGCCGCATATTGAATCAAGGGCTTGTCGACAATGGGCAGCATTTCCTTCGGATTGGCCTTGGTCGCCGGAAGAAAACGGGTGCCGAGGCCTGCGGCGGGAAAAACCGCTTTGGTTACGCGTTTCATTGTGTGTTGTCTCCGTGTTGGATCAATTCAAAAAATGCCGCTTCGTCGAGGATTCTAATGCCCAATTCCTGCGCCTTCGCTAGCTTCGTGCCGGCTTCCGCGCCCGCCACTACATAATCGGTCTTTCTGGAAACGCTGCCGGCCGCCTTGCCGCCTTCCGCTTCGATCAAGGCCCTGGCCTGGTCGCGCGACAAGCTGGGCAGTGTTCCCGTCACCACCAGGGTCTTGCCGGCCAACTTGCCGACTGCGATGCGGCGCGCCTCGCCATCCTTCCAGGCATGCGCCTGGCGCAAGCGCTCAATCACGTCCAGATTGTGCGGCTCGGAAAAAAAGGCGCGAATCGATTCCGCAACTACCGGCCCGACATCCGGCACTTCGTGCAAGGCTTCCGCATCCGCCGCCATCAGCGCATCCAGATTGCCGAAATGGCGCGCTAGATCCTTCGCGGTCTGTTCGCCGACATTGCGGATACCCAAGGCGTAGATGAAGCGCGGCAGTTCGCGGCTGCGACTGTCCTTGATCGCCTGCACCAGATTCTCGGCCGATTTCTCTGCCATGCGATCGAGTGAGGCCAGGCTTTCCCGGTTGACCTTGGAGGGGTCGTACAGGTCGGCGGGCGTCGCGATCAGGTCGTTCTCCACCAACTGTTCCACCAGCTTGTCGCCCAGCCCCTCGATATCCATCGCCCGCCGTGAAGCAAAATGAAACAACGCCTGTTTGCGCTGTGCCGGGCAACTCAAGCCGTTGCTGCAACGCGCGGCCGCCTCGCCTTCCAGGCGGATCACCGGCGCGCCGCATTCCGGACACGCCGACGGCATGCTGAACGGCGGAAATTCGGGTGTAACCAGATCGCGCATCGACCTGCGCTCGGGCAACACGCCGACCACCTCGGGAATGACATCGCCGGCGCGCCGAACGATGACGCTGTCGCCCACGCGCACATCCTTGCGGCGGACTTCATCCTCGTTGTGCAGAGTTGCATTGGTTACAGTAACGCCACCGACGAACACCGGTTTCAGGCGCGCCACCGGCGTCAACGCGCCAGTTCGCCCGACTTGCACGTCAATACCGAGCACCTGGGTGATCTCCTCCTGCGCCGGATATTTGTGCGCGATGGCGAAACGCGGGGCACGCGCGACAAAACCCAGCACGGCCTGATCGGCCAGGCTGTTGACCTTGTAAACCGCGCCGTCGATATCGAATGGCAATGCATCACGGCGAGCACCCAGCGCGTGGAAATAGCGCATCAAACCATCGACGCCTATAGCTGCGCTGCATTCGTTCGATACCGGCAGGTTCAGTGCGGTCAACCAGTCCATCACGGCAGTATGACTTTCCGGCAATGACACGCCTTCGATACGGCCGACGCCATAGGCGAAAAAGGACAGTCGACGCCGTGCAGTAATGCGCGCATCGAGTTGGCGCAGGCTGCCGGCAGCGGCGTTGCGAGGATTGACGAAAGTCTTTTCGCCATTTGAACGGGCGGCTTCGTTGAGTCGCTCGAAATCGCGCCGCAACATCAGGACTTCGCCGCGCACCTCCAGCCACTCCGGTGGGGATTCGGTTCCCAGACGCATCGGGATGCTCTGGATTGTGCGCAGGTTGGCGCTAACATCCTCGCCGCGAGCGCCGTCACCGCGCGTCGCACCGCTCACGAAAACGCCTCGCTGGTAATGCAGTGCCACCGCCAGGCCATCAAATTTCGGTTCAACGGCATATTCGATGGCGGCGTCCATGCGATCCAGTCCTTCCCGCACACGCCGATCGAATGCAGCAACCTCCTCTTCCGAAAATGCGTTGTTCAGCGACAGCATGGGAATGGCATGGCCAAACTCGGCAAATGCCTTGACCGGTCCGGCACCGACGCGCTGCGTCGGCGAGTCGCTGGTCAGCAGTTCAGGGTGATCCACCTCGATCGCCTGCAACTCGCGCAGCAAACCATCGTATTCCGAGTCGGGCAGCGTAGGTGCATCCAGAACGTAGTAGCGGTAGTTGGCTTCGTTCAGGAGCGAGCGCAACTTCTCGACACGCTCGGCGATCGCTGTTGCCTCCGTGCCGGCAAGCATCCGGGAACTAGATGAAAAGTCGCAATGCCCGCTGGCCGCCTGCGGGGATGCCACGCGATTCCATACGCTGATAGAAGGCCATCAGCCGTGAACGGTCGCGATTCAGACTTTCCTCGCTGACCACGCGTCCATTGTCGTCAACCAGCCGACCCTCCAGGCGAGCGGCAAGGTCGAACCCGAGACGGGTCATGCGATCGAATACGGCCAGGCCATCCGCAACCCGGGGCACATCGAACAGCAATGTAATCCCATGCGTGGTCAGACCTCGGCCATCACGCGGGAATGGGTCTTCGCCTTGATTGGCGAGGGTGAAAAGGGTGTGACCGAACGAGTCGCGGGCATGGAAGCTGCCATCCGGTTCCAGCGCAAGCTGCGCATCCATGGCCAGTCCGTGCATTGCCTCGCTGGTAAACGGGCGACTGTCGGCGGATACCACGTTGAGGCCGATCAGGACATCAACATCCATACAGAACAGATCAAGATCCCGTGCATGCTCAAGCGCTTCCTGCTTGTCCGGACAACTGACCGCGCCGCCCTCCTCGGCTGCGAACTCATATAACGCTCGTGTAAAGCCATTGATCTGATCTTGCGATACCGCGCCGCTGCGGTCGGCCAGTTGCAGACCGAATTCGACCTGATCAAAAGCGCTTCGCGGGTGGCTGCTCAAGGCTTCCCAGACGCCATCGGCGCGGCGGCCGAACGCGCGAACGGGCTTGCCGATACGGCGAAGTGCAAGCATCAGCGGACCAAAATTGGCCATCACAGGCGCAACAAACTTGAGCCGGGCAATGAATTCGGTTGCAGCATCAAGGGCGCTTTCCGAAGTGCTCTGCACCTCGGCCACATCCGCCGTGCCGACATCCGGCGCCGGCCCGGGCTTCGGCATCAAGGGCGGTCGAGTTTTCGTCGGGGCAGGCGCGGGCTTCTGCACAGCCTGTCTCGGCTGCGCTTCCACCGGTTGAGTCACGGCTTTGGGCTGCACTACCGCAGATTCCATCGATCTGGGCGCCGGCGCGGAAGGTCGCTGCTTAACCGCTTCCGGCGTCGACTCGATTGGCTCCAGAGAACTCAGATTCAAACCGGAATCCGGCCGACGCAGGGTGTCCATGCTTGGCAGTGGCGCTTCAACCCCCTCCACCGCATGCTGGACCTCGGGCGCGGCGATGGCGTTGTCGGTAAGCTGAATGTGGGTTTCAGGCCGCCGATTGCTGGATTCGGTGCGAACCGATTCGCCCAGCATCACGTCTTCGCGCTTGTGCGAAAACATTTTCTCGGCTTCCTTGCGGAAGCGTCGTTCCTGCAGCAGGTTATAGATGACGATGAGGGCGATCAAAAAGACGCCGACAATAGCCAGAACAATCTGAAGCGTGGTCATCATGGCCGGTTGTTACCTTCTGGCGGAGCTGGCGGCGATTTGCCCGCCGCCGGCTCCATGACGTGGAAAAAAACTTCGTTGTTGCGCACCATGCCCAGTTCGTAGCGCGCGCGTTCGTCCAGTGCATCGTAGCCGGAATGGAGATCCCGTGCTTCGGCAGCCAGTTGAACATTGCGCGCTTCCAGTGCCTGGTTGGCGGTTCTCTGGGCGGAAATATCCCGCTCCAGTTCGTGCACCCGCAGCCAGCTCCCCTTGCCCAGCCAGAGGGGGTATTGCAGCAGCACGATCAGCACCGCCAGCGTCCAGGCAAGCGCGCGCATTTCATTTCAGTTGATAGAACGCTTCACGACCAGGGTAGCGGGCACGCTCGGCGAGCTCTTCCTCGATGCGCAGAAGCTGGTTGTACTTGGCGATGCGATCCGCGCGCGACAGCGAGCCGGTCTTGATCTGCAAGGCATTGCTGGCCACGGCCAGGTCGGCAATGAAGGAATCTTCGGTTTCACCGGAACGATGCGAAATGACCGAGGTATAGCCGGCGCGCTTCGCGGTTTCGATGGCTTCGAAAGTTTCCGACAGGGTACCGATCTGGTTGACCTTGATCAGGATGGAATTGGCGACGCCCCTGGCGATGCCTTCGCGCAGGATCTTCGGATTGGTGACAAACACGTCGTCGCCGACGATCTGGATCGACTTGCCCAGACGCTGCGTCAGCAGCACCCAGCCGTCCCAGTCGCCTTCGGCCATGCCGTCCTCGATGCTGATGATCGGGTACTTGTCCACCCAGGCCGCCAGATAGTCGACGAACTCGGCGGAAGTCAGTTTGAGGCCTTCCGAGCCCAGCACGTAACGGCCGTCCTGATAGAACTCGGAGGCGGCGCAATCGAGGCCGATCACGACATCCTGGCCGGGCGTATAGCCGGCCACGCTGATGGCTTCAACGATGAACCTGAGCGCATCCTCGTTCGATTTGAAGTTGGGCGCGAAGCCGCCTTCATCGCCGACCGAGGTCGGATGGCCGGCTTTGCCGAGCAGTTTTTTCAAGGTATGGAACACCTCGGCGCCGCAACGCAGGGCTTCGCGGAAGGTCTTCATTCCGACCGGGATGATCATGAATTCCTGGATGTCGACATTGTTGTCGGCATGCGCACCGCCGTTGACGATGTTCATCATCGGCACCGGCAACTGCATCGGGCCGGCGCCACCCAGGTAACGGTACAGCGGCAGGCCGGCTTCCTCGGCGGCGGCGCGCGCGCAGGCCAGGGAAACCGCGAGAATCGCGTTGGCGCCCAGACGCGCCTTGTTTTCGGTACCGTCGAGGTCGATCAGGGTCTGGTCGATCAGGTGTTGTTCTTCGACATCCAGGCCGAGAATGGCTTCGGCGATTTCGGTATTCACGTTTTCCACGGCTTGCAGCACACCCTTGCCGCCGTAGCGGGATTTGTCGCCATCGCGCAGCTCGATGGCTTCGCGGCTGCCGGTGGATGCGCCCGAAGGCACAGCGGCGCGCCCAAGCACGCCGGATTCGAGAAGCACATCGGCTTCAATAGTGGGATTGCCGCGAGAGTCGAGGATTTCACGGGCGATTACATCAACGATGGCACTCATATATTTCCTTTTTATGAAGGCGCGCCAAGTTCGTCACGGGGTACGCAACGGGCGCGGTTTTATAAACGGGCTTCGATAAAGCCCTTTTGCTTCACCAGGGCGTCGATATCCCTGAGTGTTTCCAGCAATTCCTGCATCAAGTGCAATGGCCAGGCGTTGGGGCCATCCGACATGGCGTTGGCCGGGTCCGGATGCGTCTCGGCAAACAGCCCGGCGATACCTACCGCGACGGCGGCGCGGGCCAGAACCGGGACAAATTCACGCTGGCCGCCGGAACGATCACCCTGCCCGCCCGGTTGCTGCACCGAATGGGTGGCGTCGAACACGACCGGACAGCCGGTCTCGCGCATGATCGCCAGGCCGCGCATATCGGAAATCAACGTGTTGTAACCGAACGACACGCCGCGCTCGCAGACCATGATGCTGTCGGCGCCACCGTTGGCTGCCTTCGCCTTGTTGACCACGTTCTTCATGTCGCCGGGGGCGAGGAACTGGCCCTTCTTGATGTTGACCGGCCGGCCGGAAGCGGCGACGGCCTGAATGAAGTCGGTCTGGCGACACAGGAAAGCCGGGGTTTGCAACACATCGGCGACCGCGCTGACGGCAGCGATTTCGTCGATGCTGTGGATATCGGTGATCACCGGCACGCCGATCTGCTTCTTCACCTCGGCCAGAATGCGCAAGCCTTCATCCATGCCCAGCCCGCGAAACGATGTTCCGGATGAGCGGTTGGCTTTGTCGTAGGACGACTTGTAGATGAAATTGACACCCGCTGCCGCGCAGATTTCCTTCAGCCTGCCCGCCGTATCCATCGCCATCTGTTCGGATTCGATGACGCACGGACCGGCAATCAGGAACAGGGGTTGATCGAGCCCGACTTCAAAGCCACACAGTTTCATGCTTTCTTTCCTTCCTTTTGAACCAGCGCCGCTTCAACAAAGGCCTTGAACAACGGGTGGCCATCGCGCGGATTCGAGGTGAACTCGGGATGGAACTGGCAAGCGACGAACCAAGGATGCACGTCCTGCGGCAATTCGACCATTTCACATAAATCAGTTCCCGGCGCGCGGCCGGAAACACGCAGGCCTGCGTTTTCCAGTTGCCCGCGCAAGGCGTTGTTGACTTCAAAGCGATGCCGGTGCCGCTCGACGATTTCATCCTTGCCATAAATGGCGCGCGCCAGCGAACCCGCATCCAGCCGACACACCTGCCCGCCCAGGCGCATCGAACCGCCCAGATCGGAGTTCTCGTCGCGGCGCTCGAACCGGCCATCGGCGGTCAGCCATTCAGTGATCAGACCGATTACCGGGTAAGGCGTGGCAGGTTCGAATTCGGTGGAATGCGCGCCAGGCATACCGGCAACATTGCGCGCGTATTCGACCACCGCCAGTTGCATACCGAGGCAGATGCCGAGGTAGGGAATCCGGTGTTCACGCGCGTAGCGAATCGCGCAGATTTTGCCCTCGGTGCCGCGAATGCCGAAGCCGCCGGGAACCAGAACGGCGTCCATCGCGGCCAGTGCACCGCAGCCATCATGCTCAATCGCTTCAGAATCGATGTAATGGATGTTGACCTTGCTCTGGGTATGAATGCCGGCGTGGATCAGCGCTTCAGAGAGGGATTTGTAGGACTCGGTCAGATCGACATATTTGCCGACGAAGGCGATATCGACCTGATGCTTGGGGTTCTCCAGCGCGTGAATGAGTTGCTTCCAGACCGAGAGATCAGCGGCCTTGGCCAGCAGGCCGAGTTTGTGGCAGACGATTTCGTCCAGCATCTGATCGTGCAGCATGGCCGGAATCTTGTAGATCGAACTGGCGTCGAGCGCCTCGATCACCGCTTCCGGCATGACGTTGCAGAACAGCGCGATCTTGCGCCGCTCCTCGGCGGGAATGGAACGGTCCGCGCGGCACAGCAACACGTCGGGCTGAATGCCGATTTCTCGCAATTCCTTCACCGAATGTTGCGTCGGCTTGGTTTTCAGCTCTCCGGCGGTCGGAATGTAGGGCAGCAGAGTCAGATGGATGAAGCAGGTTGCGTTGCGTCCTTCTTCTATACCCATCTGGCGAATCGCTTCCAGGAATGGCAGGGATTCGATATCGCCGACAGTGCCGCCGACCTCGATGATCGCCACATCCGCGCCCTCGGCGCCGCGCTTGATGTAGGCCTTGATCTCGTCGGTGATGTGCGGAATGACCTGGACGGTCCTGCCGAGATACTCGCCGCGACGCTCTTTCTTGATTACCGACTCGTATATCTGGCCGGTAGTGAAATTGTTCCGCTTTTCCATCTTGGCGCGTGTGAAGCGCTCGTAATGGCCAAGATCAAGGTCCGTTTCGGCACCATCTTCGGTAACGAACACTTCGCCATGCTGAAACGGGCTCATGGTGCCCGGATCGACGTTGATATAAGGATCCAGCTTGAGATGGGTGACGGTGAGGCCGCGGGATTCAAGGATCGCGCCCAACGAGGCGGCGGCAATGCCCTTGCCCAATGAAGAGACCACACCACCGGTAACGAATACGTAACGGGTCATAAAAAAGGCTGATACACGGATGCGGAATGATACCGGAATGCCCCCGTTATGGGGACGCCGGATTCATACGCGCCCGGGACCGGTATCACCGCATCGGCGCACTTTCCCCGATAATCGAGCGCCCGATTCAATCCTTCCGCATCCAGCGACTCGCCATGACTGCCAAACCCTGCCCGTTCTGCGTTCTCGACCCCGCCCGCATCCTGGCCGAAGACGAACTCACCGTGATCTACAAGGATGGCTTTCCGGTTTCACCCGGCCATACCGTGGTAATTCCGAAGCGCCATTTCCCGACGCTGTTCGATGCCACCGAAGCGGAACAGATTGCGTTGCTGCACGCATTGAACCAATGCAAAACGCTGCTCGACGAACTGCACCACCCGGATGGTTACAACATCGGCATCAACCAGGGCATAGCCGGCGGCCAGAGCGTGCCGCACCTGCATATTCACGTCATTCCGCGTTATCTCGGCGACAAGGCCGATCCGAAGGGCGGCGTGCGCTGGGTGTTGCCGGAGAAGGCGAAGTACTGGGCTTAAACCTTGATTCCTCTGATGACCGCTCCCCAGTCTTCGAGAGGCCTCATGAACACGGGCGTTAGTGCCTTCGATCACGCTCACCATTTGGGTGAGCCCGCTACGCGCCCGATTACCGGCCTGCCACGCCGTCTGGCCGCGTTGCTCCTCCTTGCGGGGAACGACCACGCGTGTCGTCGCGCCTTGCCAGCCGGCGTGGCAGGCCCGCACTCGGGCGCGTTCAACAAAGGAATCAAGGTTAAACCCAGTCGAGCAGATCGGCGGGCGCGTCGATGAAGCCCTTCGCACCCCAACTCTCGGGGCGGTCGTCCACACCAAGGTAGCCATACAAGGCGACCAGAGCCGGCATGCCGGCGGCATTGGCTGCCTGGACATCACGTTGTGCATCGCCAACATAAAGGCAGTTATCCACCGTTACCCGCGCCAGTTGGCAAGCATGCAGCAATGGCGCGGGATGCGGCTTTGCCTGCGCGCAGGTATCGCCCGATACAACGAAAGCGGCGCGTTCAAGCAATCCCAGATGCGCCAGCAGCGGGCGCGTGTAGGCGGCCGGCTTGTTGGTGACCACGCCCCATTTGATCGAGCGCGCATCGAATGAATCGAGCACCTCGGCCATGCCAGGAAACAACGGCGAGTTCTCGGTCAGATTGGCGGCGTAAAGGGCCAGGAATTCTTGCCGAAATGACTCGAAACCCGGGTGTTTTTGATCGATATCGAAACCGATGCGAAGCAGCCCCTGGCTGCCATGCGAAGCTTGCGGCCTGTAGTCGGATGCCGGGATATCCGGAAGGCCGCGCTTTTTCCGCATGGTATTGAGCGCGGCGCCCAGATCGGGCGCGGTATCGACCAGCGTGCCATCCAGATCGAACAAAACCGCGTTGATGCGCGCGGACAAAATCTGCCCCGCAGGATCAGGCGCGACGGCAGGCAAGCATGTAGTTCACGTCGGTATTGCGTTCCAGCCGATAGGTCTTCAAGAACGGGTTGTACGTCATGCCCATCAGTTCGACTGAGTCGAGGCCGGCCTGCCGCGCGAAGGCGGCAAGCTCATGCGGTTTGATGAATTTGGACCAGTCATGCGTTCCCTTGGGCAACATGTTCAGCACATATTCCGCACCGACAATGGCGAACAGATAGCTTTTCGGATTGCGGTTCAGCGTGGAAAAAAACACCCAGCCATCCGGCTTGGCCATGCGCGCGCAGGCTGCCATGATCGAGACCGGATCGGGAACGTGTTCCAGCATTTCCATGCAGGTGACGACATCGAACCCCTCCGGCTCGGCCGCAGCGAGGTCTTCCGCCGCAATCAGCCGATAGTCCACCTGAACACCGGATTCGAGTTGATGCAGCTTGGCAACCTTGAGGGGCTTTTCGGCCAGATCTATGCCGGTAACTTGGGCGCCTTGCCGCGCCATGCTTTCAGACAGAATGCCGCCGCCACAGCCGACATCGACCACGCGCTTGCCTTGCAAGCCTCCGGCCAGGCCGGAAATCCACTCCAGACGCAGCGGATTGATGTCATGCAGAGGCTTGAATTCGGAGTTGGCATCCCACCAGCGGTGGGCAAGTTGACTGAATTTGTCCAGTTCGGCTTGATCGGCGTTGCTCATGTTGATTCCTCGGGAAGACGTCAGAATAGTCCCGGCATATTGGCACGGGAAATGGCCCGGAGGCTATTGCGCGTCCTGCGATGATTGAAAGTGGCTCAGAAAGAGCGCCTCCAGCTCATTGATGACCTCACCGGCGGCACGGCCCTGCACCAGATGCTGGCTCATCAGCGCGGCGGTTTCATGGATCAGTTTGGCGCGGTCCAACATGGGGTAGGTTTCGCGCAAACGCTTGATCGCCTTGACCACACTTTCCTGCGCCGGACGCGGGATTTCGAGCGGGATTTGGGAAACCGGTTCGACCTCGGGCATGACGCGAGCCAGCAGGAACTCGGCGTAATCCAGCAAACCCGCCTGTCGGGTTTCGGAAAGCGCCCTGAAAAGGCGCAATAACCGCCGTTCATCCGCCGTCATTACTTGAAACTCTTGGGGATGGCGTAGTTCTTGATCATCGGACTCTGTTCGAGGAAATCCAGAAAGGATTGCAGCAGCTTGCTGCGGAATTTTTCCTGCGGATAAACCAGTGAAAGCTGGCGACGCAAAGGCGGGTCGAGAGGAATGGCAACCAGCTCGTCCAGTCGGATTTCCTTTGAAACAGTCGTACTGGACAGCACCGCCACACCCAGGCCGGCCGCGACTGCGCCCTTGATCGCCTCGCGGCTGCCCAGTTCCATGACCAGATTGACCTCATCCAGCGAAACACCGTTGTTGCGGAAGAAATCGTCGATGCACTCGCGCGTGCCGGACCCCGATTCGCGGCTGATATAGGGATGCGACGCGACCTGCTTCGGGCTGACTTGGGAAAGCTGGGCGAGATCGGAAAATGGGGCGCAGATCATCACCAGTTCATCTTCACAACATACCTTGGTGACCAGGTTGGGATGATGCGAAGCCGATTCGATCAAGCCCATGTCCAGCGTATGGTCGGCCACCTTGTTCTCGATCGTCTCCGAGTTAGCCACGGTCAGACGGGCCTGGGTTTCCGGATGCCGTTGCTTGAACTCGCCCAGCAGGCGCGGCAGCATGTATTCGGCGATTGTGGTGGAAGCGCCGATCAGCAATGGCCCACTGACCTGGCCGGTCAATTCGGAGATGCGCGCCTCCATTTCACCGGTCATGTTGAGAATGCGCTCGGCATAGTCCAGCGTCAGTTCTCCGGCCGGAGTGAGGGATATCTTGCCGTGCGAGCGCTCAAATAGACGCGTGTTGAAATGTTCTTCCAGTTGTTTGACCTGGAAAGTTACAGCGGGCTGCGTCATGAACAGTAATTCCGCCGCCTTGGTAAAGGAAAGCTGCTTTGCGACGGTGTGGAATACTTGCAGACGACGATCAGCCATTTTCTTATGTGCGGATAAATAATAATTATGCGATTCAATCATAATTTTCTTATTTATGACAGCCGCCAGAACAGTCCTGACCACGCCGGATGTCTGCTTGCAGGCCGCATGAAATCGTTATCGGAAACCATGATTACGGCTAATATCGCCGCCCTGCCACGGCTTTGCGATCTGGCTTCGCGCCCGCCTCGTTATCTGACCGAAAACGTAACGTGTTATAACTCGCCGCCATTTTCGAACAACCCATTCAATCGTCGATAACAGGCCAGATGAATCGCGGTTTCTACATCATTCTTGCGGCCCAGTTTTTTTCGGCGCTGGCGGACAACGCCCTCCTCTTTGCGGCGATCGCCTTGTTGATGTCGCTGTCGGCGCCGGACTGGCATGTACCGCTGCTGCAACAGTTTTTCATCATCTCCTACATCCTGCTGGCACCGTTCGTCGGCGTATTCGCAGACTCGTACCCGAAAGGCCGGGTCATGTTCGTCAGCAATGCGATCAAGGTAATCGGCTGCATCGCGATGCTGGCCGGCATGCAACCGCTGTATGCCTATGCCATTGTCGGCCTTGGCGCAGCCGCCTACTCGCCAGCCAAATACGGCATCCTCACCGAGTACCTGCCGCCGGCCTTGCTGGTCAAGGCGAATAGCTGGATGGAGGGCGCTACCGTCGCCGCCATCATTCTCGGCGCGGTGCTGGGCGGCTTGCTGATCAGCCCGAAGGTGGTCGGCGCGGCCTTGATCGAATGGGACATCGCCGACTGGATATCGACACCCAAATTTGCCATCGTGATCATTCTGGTCATGTATCTGGTGGCGGCCTGGTTCAATCTGTACATCCCGCAACTGCCGCCCGATCACCGCAC